>CAYYUT010000022.1:0-15669 GCA_964474935.1 uncultured Spirochaetales bacterium | reverse complement strand
CGAGTCCGGTGACCTCGAGCCCGATCGGCTCGAGCGCCTGTGCCAGGGCGAGTGCTACCACCCCTCGAACCGTCGACGGATCATCACGCGCATCGAGGTGGTCCGCATCCGCCCCCAGGTGCGCCCGGACGAGTCGATCGCGGGCCTCGTCGAGGACCCGTGGCGGGTGTTCCCCTGCGAGCCCGACCCGGGGGGCTGCGTGGTGAGCTTCACCGACCCGGATCTCGGGGCCTCGGAGCGCGATACCCTGTACTACGCGCGGGCGATCGAGGCGCCGAGCCTGGCGGTGGCGGCCGACCCGCTCGGCTGCACGCGCGACGAGCGCGGGCGCTGCGTGGCGGTCGACGCCTGCATCGACCGTCCGGACGACGACGACTGCCTGGCCCCGACCGAGGAGCGCGCCTGGTCGTCGCCAATCTTTGTCGAGTGGGACGGGTAGAGCGACACGAACCACCGTGAGATCGACGCCCGCGCCCCCGTCGGCGCGTGCGTCCGGGAGGGAGCCCCGATGCATCCGAAACGATCGATCCTGTCCATCACCCTGATCCTCCTCGCCCTGGCGCTGCCCACGGCAACCGCGGCGGAGGAGGCATCCGAGAAGACGATCGTCGTCCATCTGGGACACTACACGGACGACCTCCACGCAGCCTCGATGGGCATGGGGCTCGCGCGTCTGCTCCAGAAGAAGAAGCGCGCGACGGTGAGCGTCTTCCTCGACCGCGAGGGAGTGCGCGTGGCGGACGCCCGGGGGCCCGGAGATCTCCGCTGGGGTGCCTCGAGGGAATCCGTCCGCGCCATCTACACGGACTTCGTCGAGGCCGGCGGCTCGGTCCTCCTCTGCTCCCACTGTGCCCGCTCCGCCGGTCTCGGCGCGGAGCACCTGCTACCCGGGGCACGCATCGCCAACGACGACGAGATCGCCCAGCTCTTCCTCGGCGCCGACCAGGTGATCGACTACTGACGCCCGCGCAGCTCCGGGCCGTCGGCCCATGGCCGCGAGCGTATGACGGTCTTCACCGGCGCGGCGTCGTGAGTCTCGATCGACACCATTCCGGGTCGTCGGGGCGTGCGGGTGTTCGGAGGGTTCGGGCCGATCGATCCGCGACGACGTCGTAGCGACGTCGATACGAGCTCGGTACGACACGAGTTCGGTACGACACGAGCACCACGATTTGGATTTCGTGCTATGTGTCGGGAGTCTTTCGCGGGAGGCCACGGCACCCGCTCCGGCGCGGTGCGCAAGACCATGCAACCGAGAGCTACGGCGACCCCTGCGGCAAGCATCGCGTCCCACTTCGAGTTCCTGCTCACCGCCTTTCGGCAGGTGCTGGCCGAGAACGGGGAGGAGGACGTCGCGCGGGGACTGATGCGCTCGGACGAGCCGGAGCGAGTGGCTCCGGCCACCAAGCCCGAGATCGTCGCGCAAGCCCATTCGATCGCCTTCCAGCTGCTGGGACTCGCCGAGGAGCTCGGGGCCCAGGAGCTGCGGCGCACGGCCGAGGCCGAGCGTGGGCTCGACGCGGTCCCCTATGTCTGGGGCGAGACGCTGCGCGAGCTGAAGCGCGCCGGGTTCTCCCCGCCCGAGATCGCCTCCGCGCTCGCAGAGACGCAGGCAGAGCTCGTGCTGACCGCGCATCCCACGGAAGCCAAGCGGGCAACCGTGCTCGAGCATCACCGGAAGCTCGCCCTGCTCCTCGAGGAGCACGAGGCGCGAGGCCGGACGCCCTTCGAACAGCGCGCGGCGGCCGAGAAGGTCCGCGAGCTGTTGATGCTCCTCTGGCGCACCGGTGAGATCTTCCTCGAGAAGCCGGATCTGGCCTCGGAACGGCGCAACGTGATGCACTATCTGAGGCGTGTCTTCCCCGAGGTCCTGGCTCTGCTGGACGAGCGACTCGAACAGGGCTGGGTGCACGCCGGCCTGTCGTCCGAAGCCGCCGAGCACCGCCCCCCCGCGCTGCCCCGGCTGCGCCTCGGCACCTGGGTGGGCGGCGATCGCGACGGTCATCCCCTCGTCACTGCAGACGTCACGCGCGAGACGCTCCTCGATCTGCGGCGGAACGGGGTCACGCTCGTCCGCGACCACCTGACCGAGCTGTTGAGGCACCTGAGCCTGTCCGATCGGCTCCGGACCCCACCGTCCGCTCTTCGAGCCCGCATCGACGACACGGCCCAACGCCTCGGACC
Organism: uncultured Spirochaetales bacterium; assembly: GCA_964474935.1. GTDB lineage: Bacteria > Myxococcota_A > UBA9160 > UBA9160 > JAFDDA01 > CAYYUT01. The sequence goes on along the minus strand of CAYYUT010000022.1, from coordinate 13,485 downwards.
TGTCGGCGAGGCCGTGCTCGCACGCAACCCGGACGAGTCCTGGCGGCAGTGGGTGGGCCTGATGCTGGTCCGTCTACCGCTCGAAGCAGACGATGGCGGCATCTCCGGCGAGGGCGAAGGTCGCTACCGGCACGCATCGGAGCTGCTCGACGATCTCCGCTTCCTCGAGAAGACGCTCGACGAAACCGGGGCCGGGCGGATCGCTCGGGGCGCCGTCGCGCATGTCCTGCGCGTGGTGGAGTGCTTCGGGTTCCACCTCGCGGTGCTCGACGTCCGGCAGAACAGTGGATTCCACGAGCGAGCCCTGGAGCAGCTGCTCCGCGCGGCAGGAGCCGATGACACGGACTACTCGACGTGGGACGAGGAGATGCGACGCCGCTGGATCGAGGGCGAGCTCGCGTCTCCGCGACCGTTCGCTCGATCGGGAAGGACGCTCGGCCCAGAGGCCGACGCGGTTCTGGGGAGCCATCGCGTCGTGGCCGCGCACCTCGAACGTTTCGGCCCGGACGGCGTGGGTGCGTTCATCATCAGCATGACCCGCGACGTGTCGGATCTGCTGGCCGTCTACCTCTTCACGCGCGAAGCCGGTCTCGACGTCCAGACGCCCGAAGGGCCGGCATGCGCCGTCCCCGTGGTGCCTCTGTTCGAGACGATCGACGACCTCGAGCGCAGCCCGGAGATCCTCGCGGAGTTCCTCGGACACCCGTTCACGCGTCGCAGCCTGGCGCTTCAGCGCGAGCAGGAGGGAACCCCCGAACCGGTGCAACAGGTCATGATCGGCTACAGCGACAGCAACAAGGACGGCGGTCTGTTCGCGAGCCTCTGGAACCTGCACCGAACGCAGATCGCGCTGGCGCGAGTCGGGGAGTCGGCGGGCGTCCGGATCCGCTTCTTCCACGGCCGCGGAGGCACGATCAGCCGGGGCGCCGGTCCGACCCAACGTTTCATCGCGGCGCTTCCCGGCGGCACGCTCCGCGGCGACCTGCGCATGACCGAGCAGGGCGAGACCATCGCGCAGAAGTACGCGAATCCCCTGGCGGCGAAGCACAACCTCGAGCTGCTCGTGGCCGGGGTCACGCGGGCAAGCCTCGCGGGCGCACCCGAAGCGCACGGCGCCCACCCCCTGGCAGGCGTCATGGACGAGCTCGCCGAGAGCAGCCGGCGCGCCTACGCCGCCCTCCGTGAGTCGCCCGGCTTCATCAGCTTCTTCCGCCAGGCAACACCGATCGACGCCATCGAGGAGAGCCGAATCGGATCGCGCCCCGCGCGTCGCACCGGCCGGCAGACGCTCTCCGACCTGCGTGCCATCCCCTGGGTGTTCAGCTGGGGACAGGCGCGCTTCCTGATCTCCGGATGGTACGGCGTCGGCACCGCCCTCGAATCGCTCGCGAACGACGACTCGGAGACCTTCGCCCGGCTCCGAGATCACGTCTTCACCTGGGCACCGCTCCATTACATCGTGAGCAATGCAGCCACCAGCGTCGCGACGGCCGACACGGACGTCATGCGCGAGTACGCCTCCCTCGTGGACGACCCCGCGGTGCGCGAGCCCATCCTCGACATGATCCTCGCCGAGTTCGATCGCACGCGCCGCATCCTCGAGCGACTCTACGGCGGCTCGCTCGAGGACAGGCGGCCCAATGTCGAAGCCACCCTCGCACGCCGGCGCGCCGGACTGCGGCGCCTCCACCGACAGCAGTGCGCGCTGCTCCGGCAGTGGCGCGGGCGCGACGGGCTTCCCCCCGAGGAGGTCGAGGCCCTGCGAACCCGACTCCTGCTCACCGTGAACGCCATCGCGAGCGGCCTCGGCAGCACCGGCTGAGGAGGGCCGGCCGATGCGGCGGTACTCATGGCGCCATCGGCGCGCCCCGCGCCACTGGGTGACGGCGCGGAATCTCCGCAGGATCGGGTTGGGGTCGCTGCTCGTCGTCGTCGCGTACGCAGGGCAGGCCGCCGGGCCGGCATCGGACGCCGCCGACGAACCGGCCCGCGGGCAGATCGAGACGGCTCGGTCCCTCGCCGAGCAGTTCATGCGGCGACTCGGCGGCGAGCTGACAGCGGCGCTCGAGGAGGGAGGTCCGGCTGCCGCGATCGAGATCTGTCGGAGCGCGGCGCCGGACGTGGCCGGAGAGCTCTCGCGCCGACACGGCTGGGTCGTCGGGCGCACAGCGCTTCGCGTTCGGAATCCCCGCAATGCTCCGAGCGTGCGCGAGCGCGGCGTGCTGATGCGCTTCCAGCAACGCGCCGAGGCCGGCGAGGATCTGACGGGGATGGAGCACGCCGCCATCATCGACGAGGGCGGCGATCGCATTCTCCACTACATGAAGGCGATCCCGACGGCCGGTGTATGCCTGACCTGCCACGGTGGTTCGGTGGACCCCGCGGTGCGCGCGGCGATCCATGCGATCTATCCGTCCGACGCGGCCACCGGATTCGAGATCGGCGAGCTGCGCGGAGCCTTCACCTTCGTGAAGCCGCTCCCGAGCGCCAGGGAAGAGCCCACCGAGATTCCGTGAGGAGCGGCCCGCCTCGACGCCCGGGAGGACCCGTCACGCGCGGAGCTTGTAGCCAGCGGGCCAGGGCCTCGATGCTCGCCTCGTCGAGTGGTCCGCCTTCGGAGCTCGCGTCGGCCCGCATCGAGGTTCCGGGCACGCCGTGCGCGAGCATGCCACCGGGCCGATCGTCGCGTTCGTAGAGCGCCACGGCGTGCCCCGCGAGCCGAAGATCGTGCGCGGCGGCCAGACCGGCCGGGCCCGCCCCGACGATCGCCACCGTGGGGTGGATCGCCGGCGTCGCCGGAGGCAGGCCGCGCCGCCAGCGGGTGGCGATCGACGACTCGAGCCCATGTGCCTCCGTGAGGACGCGCTTCAGCGCGCGAATCGCCCTGGCTGGCCAGGGAAGCTCGACCAGGATCCACTGGGGCACGAAGAAGATCACCAGGATGAACACACCGATCCAGCCGATCGCGAGGGCCTTGGCCTGGAGTAGGCGAAGCGCGCCCCTGCGTCGGCCCTTCGTCGACCGCTCGCTCCTCCCGTCAACCGCCGCGCTCACCTCGTCCGCCGAGCCGAGATCGAGCCTCGCCAGACGACGCGCCCCGCCGCACCACCGAGCGTCTCAGCAATCGGACACGCAATCGGCGAAGTCGTCGTGGCAGCGAGCCTCGCACTCGATCGGATTCGAGTGGCCACCGCATGCCTGGACGCACACATGCTTCTCCTCGTAGCAGGTCCTCCGGCAGGGGTCCGACTCGAGGGGCTGCGCCACGGTCACGGCGCTCCAGATCAAGCCGAGCGCCCCAGCGACCAGGCACACGATCTGCATTCGAACGCGCATGGGGTCGACTCCTCTTCCAAGCTCGTCCCACCGCTTCGGTGGGAGAACCCTTCCAGGCTACCACGATGCACGGCCGATCGGCGGGATCGGGTGCTCCAAGAACGTCGGTCGCCTAACGAACGCGATGCGGTCACGCAGGGTCGGGGTCATCCGGGCGACGAGCGGGCCGGATCGATCGGCTCGGGCTCGCCTGCCGGCGACCGGCTACGACGGGGAGCCGGGGCGCGAGGCGCCGGGCTCCTCGCCGGAGCCCACTCCCGGATCTCCGCGCGCGACCTCCGCGCGTCGCGAGAAGAAGAGCCGGCGCAACGATCCTTCGCCGAAATGACGATCGATCTCGCCGTAGACGTTGTAGACGAGGAGCGAGAGCCCGATGGTGATGTTCATGGCCAGGAAGTGATCCATTTTCTCGCCCGCCCACAGCTTCGACATCGCTGCGCCGAGCGTCCCTTCCTCGCGGTACAGATCGAAGAGGCGCTCCGCCAGCGTCACCAGGAAGACGGCGGTCGTGTAGAGGAGGGTTCTCCACAAGACGTGCAGGGCCAGGCGCTGCGACTCGAAGGTGTTCCCGAAGGAGGTCTTCCCGAGCAACACGACGACCTTCGCGACGACGAGGGCCGAGATCACGGCCGTCCCGAGAATGGTGATCTCGAGCTGGTACTCCGCCAGGACCAGCTTCTTGAGCGACAGGAAGAGGAGGAAGCAGGCGAGGAAGTAGATCGTGACGAGACCGATCTCGCGAACCTCGCGACAGACGCGATCCCAGATGGACACGGTGGACGTGGTGGATGTGGTGGGCATGGGCGCCTCTCGTGCGCTGCCGCCGGCTTCGGGGCTACCGGATCCAGCCCTGTTCCTCGAACCGCTCCTCGAGCACGCCGGCGATCTGCTCCGCGGTCTCCTTGGCCGATTTGTCGAGGGTGCCAGAGCCGCTCAGCGCCTGGGCCGACTTGACCGCTCCACCGACGACGAGGCCGATCGGATTGGCGGTCGCGATCGTCACGGCGATGGGCACGAGCATGCCCGGCGTTTTCCCGCCGCCACCCGACGACACCTCGCCGGAGCCGAGCCGGCGCAGGCCCGATGGTGTCATCTGGTAGCCCTCGACGAAGGTCGTGAGCTGCGCAGAGCCGGAACCGAAACCGACCAGGACCCGCTTCGTGGCGCTGCCCTTGTCGTAGGTTCCGAAGTAGCCGCGGATCGCGAGGTCGTCGACCTCGGGCGCTCGCGACTCGCGGGCCAGTACACCGGGCAGACCCATCGCCCGGATCTCCGCCACGAGCTCGTCCGCGAGCTTGGCTCCCAGCTCGCGCCCGAGTTTGACGTGCTCCGGGGTCTGGCCGTCGGGGGCCGCGAAGCTCGCCGCGTGCCCCGAGTCCCCGGAGACGTCCGCCGGGCTGGCTCCGAAGTCGTAGACGAGGATGCGATCGGGCCGCGGGATCTTCTCGCCCGCCCTCGTCTGCGGATTGCGCGACACCACCGCCGTGGTCGGAGAGCAGCCAGCGGCGAGCAGGGCGAGGACCAAGAGCGAGAGGAGAGCCGGGCGCAGCGAACTCATCGTGGACCTCCTGCAGAGTCGCCCGCATGGCTTCATGAGGGGCGTCCGCGTACGGTTCGGATGGGGGCGACGGGCCTCACGCAAGCGCGGCCCGGCACCCGAGCGGAGGGCGCCAGGGCCCACCGAGGCGCGAGCCTACCACGGGGCGCGGCTGCACGGTCAACGGACGGTCAGCCGACGGTCGACCGAGCCCGATCCACCGACCCGCGCCGCTCGCCGCGGCGCGCCTCGGAGCGTCCGCCCGGCGCGCTCAGAGCTTCGCGAGGACGTCCGTCGCGAGCTTGTCGAGCGCCTCGAGCGGATTGCCTCCCAGGGCTTGCAACGGAACGATCAGCCGAGCCACGCCGAGATCCTCGTAGCGTCGCAGGCTGTCGAGCCCCATCGCCGGAATCCACATCGCGGAGATCTCGACGTCGTCGGGGTCGCGTCCCACCTCGGCGCACGCCTTCGCGAGTCGCTCGAGCATGGGCGCGATCTGCTCGGCGCTGATGGTCGGGGCGAACCAGCCCTCGCCGTAGCGCGCGATGCGCTGGAAGGCCTTGCCCTTGGATCCGCCGATCACCACCGGGAAGGGCTTCTGGAGCGGAACGGGGTGGCTCTTGAAGCCGCTCCAATGGAGGTGCTCGCTCTCGTGCTCGACCGTGTCGCCCGACCACACCTTGCGCATCGCCGCGATGTAGTCGTCGAAGCGGGCGCCGCGGCGCTCGAACGGCGTGCCCATCGCATCGTACTCCTCGCGTAGCCAGCCGATACCGACGCCGAGCATGAAACGGCCCCCCGACACGAAGTCGAGGCTCGCCGCCTGCTTCGCAAGGAGCAGGGGGTTCGTCTGGGGCAGGATGTTCACGCCTGTGCCGAGGCGAACGCGCTGCGTGGCCTGCGCGACCGCCGCGAGTGCGATGAGCGGATCCACGAAGTTCGTCTCGGGCGTCACGCCCATCTTTCCGTCGCCACTGTAGGGGTACTTCGACGTGTAGTCGTTCGGGACGATGGCGTGCTCGAACGTCCAGAGGGATTCGAGCCCGACCTCTTCGGCCTTGCGGGCGCACGCGATCATCGCCTCGGCGCTCGACACGCCGACGTTCACGGGAATGATTCCGAGCTTCATTGGACTCTCCTCGATGGCGGTCGGTGGGAACCGGGCCCTCTGCCCGCGCCGACGCTCCCGCGCTCCATTCGGCCCGTCCCACGGGCCGACGGTGATCAGCGTTTCGGACCGAACCCCCGCACGAAGTCGGCCGGGTCGATCCGGGCGTCTGCGCTCGCGGCGCGCGCGCCCGACCAACGCTCGCCGGCGCGCGGTCCGCGTACGATCCGGTAGCGACGTTGGACGACGTCCTCCCGCTTCCAGACCCACTCGACGTCGAGCGCGGTGTAGTGCGCCGAGATCGCGCGACGGAAGCCCTGCGTGCGGTTGCGACCGGAGCCGTGCAGGAGGACGGGATGGAAGAACACGGTGTCGCCGGGCGCCATCTCGAGATGGATGCGCCGCTCGAGCTGATCGTCGATGTCGGCCGCGCCGAAGTAGCCCATGTTCAGGTCTTCGATGTCGGGCGGGTTCTCGTGTTCGAGGAGCTCGCCCCGGTGGCTGCCCGGAACGGCGACGAGGCAGCCATTCTCCTTCGTCACGGGCTCGAGGGCCGTCCACGACGCCACGATGCGATCGGCCGGCCGGAAGGGGAAGTAGAGCAGGTCCTGGTGGATCGGGTGGCGTCCGTCGACGTTCGGCGGCTTGTTGATCAGCATCGTGTGGATCGACTGGACCTCGTGGCCGATGATGCACTCGATGCACGCCAGGATCCCTGGGTGTGTGGTGTACGTGTCGAGGACCGGATCGTTCTCGTAGTCCTGGATCTTCGCGACGGCTTCGAGCCCGTCGCTCGGCGCGACCTTGCCCTTCGCGACCATCACGTCCCTCATCACCAGCATGCCTTCGGCCTTGGGGACGCGGGCATGGACGATGTCGTCGAGGCGCGCCAGCCAGCGGTCGAGGTCGGAGTTCGGGACGAGTCCGGGCACCACCACGTACCCGTGTCTCCAATACGAGTCGAGCTGCCGGGAATCGAGCGCGGAAGGGAAGGGCTCCGGGCGGAGACCCTCGCGTACGGGTCCGGTCATCGGCTCTCCTTCGGAGGCAGATCGAAGGCCCGGCCCACCATGCGCTCGACGAGATCGAGCACTCGGTCCTCGACGCGTCGCCGGCCGGTGCCGTCGTCGCGGAAGACGAATCGGTGGAGGGCGAGACCGGCCATCAACGCCTGCAGCGACTCGAGGAGTCCGTCGGCATCTCGATGGGCGAGGATGGGGAAACAGGTGTTCGCCATGCGCCGCACCTCGCGGTGGAGACCCGTCGAGGTGTCTCGGAGTGCCTGGCGAAGCTCGGCATCGTGGCGCGACGCGACGAAGAGTTCGAGCACGGCCGCATACGATTCATCCTCGTACACATCCCAGAGCAGACGACAGGCCTCGCGGAAGCGGTCGGGGTCGGGGTCGGGGGAGAGTCGCGACATCGCATCCGCGTGGCGCGCGCCGACGCGCTCGAAGAGTTGGACGACCGCCGCCGCCATGAGGCCGGCTTTCGTCGGAAAGTGGTGGAGCCGCGCACCGCGCGAGACGCGGGCCCGGCGCTCGATCTCGGCCGTCGTCGTCCGCGCGTATCCGCGCTCGATCAGGCAGGCGAGGGTCGCTTCGAGCACGGCCGCACGGGTCGAGACGCGACGTTCGGCCTGGCTGCGGCGAAGCAGAGCGGAGGGGGCCATCGCGGCAGGATTAGCCGACCGGAAAGAAACCGTCCAGACGGTCTGTCGATTGGCACGCCGCGGGGCCTCCCGGGACGTCGACATCGCCACGGGGAGGAGCTCTCCGGGCGTGGTCACGCCGCGCGAGGCGGAGACGCCCTGCCCCGCCGGACGCATCGCCTCGGTCGGCGCGGGGCCGGCCCGCCGAGCGTCGGGGAGGCGCCCGCGCGGTCGCGCTCGGCGCCGGTGGGCTCTTCGGGCTGGCGACGATGGCGCGCGGCCGCCCCCGGGCCTGAGCCAGCGCCCGGGCGCCTCAGGCGGTGGGTCGGAGTGCGGGGACGCCCTGCTCGGCGGGCAGGAAGCTCACCGTGCCGTCCTGGACGTCGTACATGCCGCCGATGATCCCGATGCGCCCCTCGACGATCAGCTTGTCGAGCGCTGGGCTCTCGCGACGGATCGTGCGGATCGTCTGGAGCACGTTCCGGCGCGCCACCTCGTCGGCGAACGCGCGCTTCTCGTCGTCCGAGAGGTCGCGGGCGAGCCCTCCTAGCTCGCCCGGCACAGACTCCTGGATCGCCCCGATCAACACGTCGAGGTTGTTGCAGCCAGTCGCCTCGGCGATCGAATCCTCGCTGTGCATCAGATCGACGGCCGTCCGCACCGCCCCGCACGAGGTGTGCCCCATCACCAGCACCAGCTTGGCGCCGGCCACCACGCAGGCGTACTCGAGCGAACCGAGCACCTTGCTGCGGGCCACGTTCCCCGCGATCCGCACGCTGAAGGCGTCGCCGAGACCCAGATCGAAGAGCATCTCCACGGGCGCCCGACTGTCGATGCAGCTCAGCACCGCCGCCATCGGATACTGGGCCTGTGCGGTCTGGCTCATCTGGCGGCTGAGGTCGCGCACGATGCGGTTCCCGGTCCGGAAGCGCTCGTTGCCCTCGCGCAGGAGCTCGAGCACCTGCCTGGGCTCGAGCTTCGACTGGACCTCACGGCTCGAGTAGTCGACGTAGCCGATCCGGTCGTCGAGCGAATCGTAGTGGTCCTTCAGACCCTTCAGGCTCAGCGTCACCCCGCGCTTCGGCGCGGTCTCGCGCCCGAAGTCGTGGATCATGGTCAGGACATCGGGATCGATGTAGTCGGTCTGGGTGGCGTCGAGCATGACGTGGCCTCCGCGCGGGGTCTCGTCGAGGGCCCGCAACAGCGCCGCCCGCGCCAGGAAGCTCACCTGGTTGGCCAGGGCGATCCGGGTCACATCCTCCCCGCCGTGCTTCTCGCGGAAGCTGCGGATGGGACGCTGGGCGTTGCTGTAGAGGATGAAGGCGGTCGCGTTGGCGAGACCGATCAGGATGCCGGTGAGGAGATCGGTGAGGACGATGGCCGCCACGGTCACCATGAAGGGCAGAAACTGGGCTCGACCCTCGTTCCACATCTGCCGGAAGAGCGCCGGGCTGGCGAGCTTGAATCCCGTCACCAGGAGGATCGCCGCCAGAGCCGAGAGCGGGATCCGGTTCAGCCACTGCGGCAGCGTGGCGACGCAGACCAGCAGCAGCCCTCCGTGGACGATGGTGGAGAGCCGCGTGCGAGCGCCCGACTGGACGTTGACACTGCTGCGCACGATCACCGACGTGACGGGCAGCCCGCCGATCGCTCCCGCCGTCATGTTCCCCACCCCCTGCGCGAGGAGCTCGCGGTTCGGATCGGAGTGGCGCTTGAACTGGTCGAGCGCGTCGACGGCTTCGAGATTGAGCAGGGTCTCGAGCGAGGCCACGAGGGCGATGGTGACGCCCGCCACGTAGACCTCGGAACGGGCGAATGCCGACAGATCGGGCGGGGTCAGGAGTCCGAAGAACCCTGCGGGCCCACCCGCCACGGGAACCTGGACCAGGTGCGAGGCTTCGATCGGCCACGAGCCTCCGAGCGGCGTCAGGAAGAGTTCGCTCGCGGCGACCCCGAACACCACCACGAGCAGGGGTGCGGGAATCGGCGACGACCGCAGCACCGCGATGCGCTCCCATGCCACGAGCAGGAACAACGAGGCCAGCCCGATCAGTGCGGCGCCCGGGTGCAGGTGGTTCAGGGTCTGGGTGAGCCCGGAGAAGGTGTTCTCCTCGTCGGGCTGGATGAACGACATCTGGCCCAACGGATCGGCGTCGTGACCGAAGAGGTGCGGGATCTGCTTGAGGATCAGGATCAGGCCGATCGCCGAGAGCAGACCCTTGATCACGCTCGACGGGAAGTACGCCGCGATCGATCCGCCGCGCGCCACCCCGATCCCGACCTGGAGGGCGCCTGCCAGCACGACGGAGGCGAGGAAGACGTCGAAGGACCCGAGGGCGGCGATCTGGCCGGCGACGACGGCCGTGAGGCCGGCCGCCGGTCCGCTCACACTCGTGTGGGAGCCGCTGAGCGAGCCCACGACCAGGCCACCGACGATCCCGGCCAGGATGCCCGAGAAGAGTGGCGCCCCCGAGGCCAATGCGATGCCGAGGCAGAGGGGAAGCGCGACGAGGAAGACGACGATGGCCGAGGTGAGATCGCGCGGGATGGTCTGAGCCGGCCGGAACGGGTCTGCCGCGGTGCTGCCTCCCTGATCCATCGTGCCCTCCTCGCTGCCCCCTACCCGTCGACCGGGCCGCGGGCGTCCCGCTCGCTCCCGACGGAGGGGGCGGGTGCATGGCGCAGGAGGCTACACCGGGCACGCAATGCGCGCAGGCTCGTCGGTCAGCCGGGCGCGACCCGGTCGCTCCTCTGCTGTCGCGAAGCGGCGGCTCTCAGGAGGATGGGTGCCGTTCGCTCGCGGGAGGGAGCGGACACTGTCTGAGGAAGGGGCCGTCTCGTTCCGCGAGGAGCGAAGCCAGGAGGGTCTCGGGCGCATGCAGGAACTCGTCGGCCGTCTTCTCGGTCTCGGGCGCGGTGCGTTCCCGAGCCTCGAGGAGATTCAGGTGACCCCAGCGACTCACGTAGTAGTCGATGAGCTTGGGGAGCGCCGTGAAGATCGTGGCCTCGGGGTCCGGGTCGGCGAAGCTCGAACGACGCAGCTTCTCGGACGAGAGCACCTGGCTCTCGTAGAAGTTCCGCAGGAACACGCGCTCGGCCGGCGGGCGCGCGTCGATGCCGATCCGCGAGACCAGCCGGGCGATCCGAGCGAGCACGGCGACGCAGAAACGCGCCACGAAGAAGGGGACGTAGATCTCGCGAGGCGTCCGCGTACCGAGCATGCGCTTCACGGTGAGGATCAGCTCACCGAGGCGTACGGGCTCGGGATCGACGAAGTGATAGGTTTGACCCGTGAACTCCTCGCGGTGGTCGAGCGCATGGGAAACGAAGTGCGGAAGCTTGCTCGCGTTCGAATAGGAGTGCATTGCGTTGCGGGTGGTGAGCAGGGCCGGCATCGATCCGTCGACGATCGCGAACAGCAGCCGATGGAAACCCTGGATCTTGTGGTCGTGGGCGCCGTAGACGACGGCGAGGCGGATGCAGGTGAAGTCGAGCCCCTCCTGCTCGTGCATCCGTTCGAGGGCCATCTCGGCGAGGAGCTTGCCGCGGGCGTAGTTCGGCATCTCGGGAGAGAGCGGCAGACGCGAAGCCTCGGAGAGGTCGCGCCCGCTCGGCATCAGGGCGGCCGAGCTGATGTGGATGTAGGGGATGCCGAGCTCCTGGGCGGCCCGCGCCAGATAGATCGTCCCCAGGCAGTTCACCTCGAAGGTGAGCTGGGGATCGCTGTCGATCGCGGCGATGGCGCAATTGATGATGAAGTCGGGCCGGGTTCTCTCGAAGTAGGAGCGGATGTCGTCGGGAACGCGGAGACTCAGCTCCTTGCTGTTCGGCGAGAGGAGTTCGACGTCGGCGGGTCCGGCGGTCTTGAAGTGGTGGAGAAGGGTGCCACCGACGAGTCCCGACCCCCCGACCAGCACGCCGGTGCGCGGTGCGCGACTCGTGCGGGCGGCGCCTTCGGTCGGAGAAGACAGGGTAGGGAGATCCGATATCGGGTGGGCCATCCGTGGTCCTCGGAGCGGAAGCGCTCGATGGGCGGGCTCGGGCAGGGGCCCCTCGAAGCGCCGCTTCTCGCAGGCTAGGCCCGGCGAGCCCCGAGTCAAAACGGCGGGCGGCGGGCGGCGTGGCTGTCAGGCCGGCCTGACAGCCAATGACCAGCGAGTGTACACTTGACGTGACACTTGCGACTGACTATTTTAGTTGACATACGACCCACTCCCGCTGTAACGTGTGGAAGGCTGGCGGAAGGTGTCCGCGCAGCGTACGAATCGCTCGTCCGAGCAGCTCGCCGACGGTCCCAGCGGGCCCGATCCGGCGCCTGTCGGACATTCCGGGAGAAATCTCATGGCCGAAAAGCAGATGGCCGACCTCGACGACCCGGATCGGATCTGGCCCACCGGTCTGACCATCCGAGAGTCGGAGGAGCTCCACAAGCACGTCATCGATGGCGCTCGCGTGTTCTTCGTGATCTCGCTTGTCGCGCATCTCCTCGCCTACCTCTGGACCCCGTGGCTGGGATAGGGAGTCGATCATGAATCAGGGACGAATCTGGTGCGTGGTGAGCCCGACCGTCGGGCTGCCGCTCTTTCTCGGCGCAGTGGCAGTGATCTCGTTCACCGTCCACTTCGCCATTCTCAACAACACGACCTGGTTCCCGGCGTTCTTCGGTAACTAGCCGGTTCCGAGTACGTCGCGCGAACCAGCACTCCGACCGGGTCGGGTTGGCCGAAGCTGTCGATTGCCACGCGGTCGAGCGGGATGCTCGGCCCGGCCCGTTCGGGGACGCCATGGTCCGTGCTTCCCGGAGAGACCCCATGAATGCAATCGTGAGACTCTACGAGACCGAGCAGCAGGCGCGCGACGCAGCTCGCATGCTCGCCGACGTGGCGCTACCGAGCGCGACAGTCCTGGTACCGCCGCAGGCAGCCGAGTCGGCGGGAGCGCCAGGCGACGCCGAGACGCCCACCAGGGCTGGAGCGGCGGGGGCCGAAGCCGCGGTCCGCGCGGCCGTCGCCGAGGGACACATCCCGGGAAGCCTCATCCGGGCTTGCGTCGAGAGTCTCGAGCAGGGGCGATCGATCGTCGCCGTGACACCGCCGTTCGGCCGCGGCGAGGACGCCCTTCGGGCGATGGGGGGCGCGCGTCCCCTCGACCCTGCGCTCCTCCCCACGACATCGAGGCGCAACCCCTCTCCCTTCTCCGATTTTCTCGGCATCCCCACCCTCACACGTCCTCGCAGACGCCTGCGTGAAGACGTGCGAACGCCTCCCTACTCCTTCTCCAGGACCTTCGGCCTCCGCGTCCTGTCGGACGAGCCGGCGCCGCTGTCTTCGCTCTTCGGGATCCCCCTGCTCTCGCGCCCGAAGCGGCCGCGCAGCTCGAGCTTCGGTCTGTCGCTCCTCTCGCGCGGCGCGACCCCGCTCTCGTCGCTCTTCGGCATGAGGACCCTGACGACACGCCAGCGTTCGCGGGATTCGAGCTTCGGCCTGCCGCTGCTCTCGAAGGACCCGACGCCCCTCTCGTCGTTCCTGAACCTCCCGGTGCTGACCGAAGAGGACGACGACGAGCGCCGCGACTAGCGATCTCCGGACCCCGACCGTGGACTCGCCAAGAACCGGCTCGGACGCTCACTCGTCGCCTGGTGGACCGCACTCGGGCCCCGCTTCCTGCCCTTCGCCGACGTGGCGACGCCCGACCTCCCGCTCGGGCGGCTGCTGCGCCTGTCGCTGTTCCAGGTTTCGGTGGGCATGACCCTCGTCCTGCTCGTCGGGACCCTCAACCGGGTGATGATCGTCGAGCTCGGCGTCCCGGCGACGATCGTCGGCGTGATGATCGCGCTGCCGCTGGTGTTCGCTC
>CAYYUT010000021.1:0-15922 GCA_964474935.1 uncultured Spirochaetales bacterium | reverse complement strand
GCGGGCGACTGGAGCGGGCTCGGCGAGGCGCTCGCCCGGATGATCCGCGACCCGGAGCTGCGCAAGCGCCTGGGGGCGGCAGGGCGGGAGCGCGTGGTGCGCGAGTACGACATCGACGTCGCCGTCGAGCCGCTCTGGCGGCGTCTCAGCGACCGGCCCTAGGCACGCGGACAGGCTCGTTCGCGCCGGGCCCGACCCCGCGATCCGGGGGCGTCGCGCCGAGTCGTCAGGAGCCCGGGCCTGGGGCCTTGTACTCGATCAGCCGCGTTCGTGCACCGCGCAGCCGGTTCGCCAGGAAGACGCACGCCCCGGCGATCGTGGCGAGCTTCGATGCCACGCAGGCCCACCCGTACAGCCAGGCACTGGCTCGCGGGTCGCCGCGGCGCATGCGTCTCGCCGCGATCCGTGCCGCGAGGCTCACCCACGCCCCTACGACCAGCGATACGCCGAGCGCCGGGCCGACCGCGAGCGAGAGCACGATCCCCGCGGTCGGTAGGCCCACCGCCCAGCACGCCGCCGAGACGAGCTCGCGAACCCGGAACCGCTCGCGGGAGCGGCCATGGAGCCAACACGCCTCGGCATAGGCGTGTCCCGCCCGAACCTGCCGTCGCCACCACTGCGAGAAGCGATCCATCTGGGCGTCGTGCATCGTCATCTCGGCATCGAGCCGGAAGACGCGGTACCCGTCGCGCCGGAGCCTCAGGCAGAGCTCGGGCTCCTCGCCCGCGATCAGCGATCCGTCGAAGCCGCCGAGCCGGCGGAACGCCTCGGCTCGCATGAGGGCGTCGCCGCCGCATGCCTGCGCCTCACCCACGGGCGTGTCCCACTCGATGTCGGTCAGCCGGTTGTAGGGGCTCGCGTCGGGTGCACGCTCGCGACGTCGGCCGCAGACCACCGCGGTGTCGGGGTTTGCACGGAGAAAGGCGACCGCGGTCTCGATCCAGCCGCGGGCGATCTCGCAGTCGCCGTCGACGAACTGGACGAACTCGAGTGACGGCAGCCTCGCGTCGAGCGCAGCGAAGCCGGCGTTGCGGGCGCGCGCCGCCGTGAACGCCTCGCTGGGATCGAGCTGCACGACCTCCGCGCCCCGCCCGGCCGCCTCCTCCACGCTGGCATCGACCGAGCCGCTGTCGACGTAGACCACGGGATGCCGAGCGAGCGAGTCGAGGCAGCGGACGAGCCGTTCGCCCTCGTTGCGACCGATCACCACGACGCCGAGCGAGGCGATGCCATCCGCCGTCGGCGCGTCCGACGGACCGATCACGGGCACCACCCGCTCACCGCGCATGCGCCCGCGGCGGCACGGGCCGCCGACTTCCCCGCGGGGCACAACGTGCGATCCGTGTGGATGCGCTGCATCCTGATGCACGGCGTCCCGTCGTCGTGCCGATGTAAGCGAGGTCACTGAGCTTCTCGAAGAGGCAGCCGATGGCCTTCCTGTCATCCATCACGTCGGGCCCACTGGGTGCCCGCCGCTCTCGCCCCTGGGAATGCACAAGGAGACCGAGCGATGACACTGTTCCTCCACTTCTCCGCTGCCGTAGTCGCGATGCTGCTGTTCGTGTCCCCCGCGGCCGCGAGCGTGACGGCCGACTTCGAGGCCAACCGTACGGACTGCGTTTCTCCCTGCGTCGTCTACTTCGATGCAACCGAAGATCGTGGCGACTCGCAGTTTCCCCTGACCCGCAGCACGGGGGACCACGATCCGTTCCACGACCTGCACTATCGCTGGGACTTCGGCGATCCCGGCTCCGGCAGCTGGCAGACCACCGGCAAGCCGAAGAACCTCGCCCTCGGTCCCCAGGCCGCCCACATGTTCGAGATCGCCGAAGGCTCGGGAACCAGCAATTTCACGGTCCGCCTCGTCGTCTCGGCGCCAGACGGCTCGACCGACAGCGTCTCGCGCACGATCACCGTCCGTGACCCGGCCGACGCCTACGCGGGCAAGACCGTCTGCATCTCGCGCACCTCCGATACGAGCGGTTGCCCGGCGGGCGCCGAGAAGCTCGTGAACGCGACCGGCAGCTTCGATTCGCTGGTCTCCTCGCGGATGAACGCCGGGGACCGCCGGATCCTGTTTCGCCGCGGGCAGACGTGGACCGCCAACGACGACGTCTTCATGAACAAGGCTGGGCCGGGCACCATTGGCGCCTTCGGCGCGGGCGCCGCCCCGCGCATCGAGGCCGCTCACGACGGATCCTTCTTCCGGGTGTCGGGGAGCACGCCGATCTTCGAGGACTGGCGGATCATGGACCTGACCTTCGAAGGTGTCGGCGAGAATGTCACGCGGATCTTCACCGCCAACAACCAGGTACGGAAGCTCGCCATGATCCGGCTGGCGAACGTACCTGGCACGCTCGACGCACTGCTCACCTTTCCGGAACAGAGCGTGGACACCGACGCCGGCATCCATCAGGACATCTCGTTCATCGAGACCGAGTTCCGGAACGTGGGCTTCCTCGTGGCCTTCGTCGCGGCCCGCCGACTGGCCGTGCTCGGGAACGACTGGGAGGACGCGCGCGACGGCGAGCACATCATCCGTATCCAGTACGGCGACAGCGTCGTGATCTCGAACAACCGGATGAAGGATCAGGCCTTGAAGAAGCACCTCATCACGGTGCGGTCGCTTCCCTCGGATGCGGGCACGGTCGGGGGCGATCACGCCCAGAACGTCGTCATTTCGGACAACCTGCTCCATTCGCGGGACGATATCGCCGTGCAGTTCACGGCCTCCAACAAGAGCTCGTACAAGGGCCGGGGCCGCGACTTCATCTTCGAGCGGAACTTCTGCGACGCCACGATCGTGGGCGAGAACCAGCGGTGCGTGAACAGCTTCAACACCACCGGGGTGACGATCCGGAACAATGTCGCCCAGATGGACGGTTGGCAGACGTTCAACGCGTTCTTCCTGGGTGGCGGCGGCTCAAACGTCCGAGCCAACAACAACTCCTGTTACACGAGCGAGAGCCCTTCGGTGCCCACGCGTTGCGTCTACGCAGAGGGAGGGAACGACATCGTGGCGCGCAACAACGTGCTCTACGCGCCCAATGCAGGGAACGCGATCGTCGTCGACGTGGACACGAATGGCGTGACGACGACGAACAACCAGCTCGTCAAGGGCGCCAGCCCCTTCGTCGTGTCGTCGCCGCGAACCGCCGAGGACTACCGGCCGAGGGTCGGCGGCCCCCTCGACGGCGGGGGATACGCCTTCCGGCCGAGCTTCCTCGACTTCGCGCTGGCAGATCGGACGGATGCGGACTGGGAGATCGGCGCGTTCGAGATCGTCGGCGAGGAGGCCGGCACGCCGCTCGCGGCCCCCTTCCTGCGCTGACCCTGCACCGGGGATCCGCGACCCGCTGGATCCGGACGAGACGGCTCTGGACGGACCGGGCATCCAACGCATCCGCGCTGGATGCCCGCTTCCGTTCGGCGACTCGATCATGGGCTCCCCGGCCCCGAGGGCGGCGAACCGGCTTCGACCTCCGCGCGGCTGTCTGCCGAGCCTCGGCCGGGGCGACCGGTGAACCGATCGATCCGCAGTCCGTGACGCACATACGCCTCGACGTGATGGAGACGTGAATCGAGGAAGTCGCGCACGCGGGACTCCGACTCGCTCCATCGATCGCCGGTGACCAGCCAGAGATCCGAGGCGTCGCGTTGCGCGCGCTCGAGGGCTTCCAGGGTACGATCGCTCCACGGACGCCAGTGGGGATAGGCGTACAGCTCCCATCCCTCGATCCCGTAGGGCCGAAGCGTGTCGAGCGCTGCATACGAGGCCACCAGCCTCCCGCGGGCGCGAGGATGTTCCTCCAGGTACTTCGCCACGCCTCGGAAGTCCTCCTTGCCGTATCGAGGGTCGAAGAGCGAGTTGCCGACCGACCACCCCTGGACGCCGACGAAGACGGCGAGGAGCAGGAGGCCGCCTCGGCCGGAGCGACGGGCACCCATCGCCAGGACCAGCATGAGCGGCACGAAGGCAGCGAAGCAGTGGCGCGGGTTCATGAGCCGGCCGGTCGCCACCGCGAGCCCGAATGGCCCCAGGAACCCCAGGACGAGCCAGGTCGCGAGAAAGGCGTTCACATCCCACGGGGCGCGTTGCCACAACGCGCGGAGCGCGAGACCGACCACCATCAGCAGTGCTCCGGAGGCCAGCCCGACCGGAATCCATTCGTCGGCGAGCACGCGGAGTGGATCTCCGAGATGGAGCTCGAGGATGCTGGGCCCGATCCCGAAGCCCGCGAGGAACGACCAGCCCGCGAAGAGGAGGCTCTCGATCCCCGCCTCGCCCCCCATCTCGCCGCCCCGGTCGAGCTTGGGAATCAGCAGGGGCGCCACCGAGGCGGCGATCACCGCAAGAGCCACGACCCAACCAAGCCCAGCCTGGATGCGCTCCGATGCCGTGGGCCGACGCAGCATGTCGTAGGCGGCCACCGCAGGCATCGAGAAGACGCTGTACCAGTGGGTGAGCGCCGCCAGGATCCCCAGCCCGACGAACGCAGCCCAGTCACGTATCCGCCGCCGACCGTCCACGATCCGGACGCCCGAACAGACCTGCAGCGTCACCAGACCCAGCGCCAGGGAGTACATCCGGGATTCGTCGGCATACCAGACCGCGAAGGCCGACGCACCGACGAAGCCAGCAGCGTAGAGAGCCGTGACCCGGTCGCAGAGCAGACGGCCCGCCCAGGCGACCACGCCGATGAACACCAGGGACGGGAGAAGGGCGGGCAGCCGCGCGGCCACTTCGATGGAGGCGCCGAGCGGACCCAAGGCCTCGAGGCTGCTCTTGAGCACCAGGAAGAAGAGCGGCGGATGGACGTCGTCGTAGCCGCCAGGCGTCACCAGATCGTGCCAAGAGTGCCGCGCGACGGCGATCGAATAGGCCTCGTCGATCCAAAGGCTCTCTCGAGCCAGCGCGATCACCCGGACGCAGACACCGGCCGCGACGACGACGCCGATCGCGATCCATGCCCAGGCACGACGCCGGGACGAGCGATCGCCTGTCTCGTCGGGACCCCCGGCCATCGGGATCGGCTCATCCATCGGCACAAGATACCCTCGAGGCCGGATCGGTCGGACGCCGGGCCCTGCTCACGCGTCCCGACGGGCACGACGGGCTGCCCACGCGTCGCGCAGGAGCCGGAGGACGTACGACAGATTGCCCAGATACCGGCGTGCGAGACGCCGCGGATCGTGCATCAGGCGATGGAACCACTCGAGCCCCACCCGTTGCATCCATCGCGGCGCGCGCGGCACGAGCCCGGCCACGAAGCTCAGGCTGATGCCGCAGCCCATCAGCCAGACGGAAGGCAGTGCGTCGCACAACGCACCGATCAGATACTCGGTCTTCGGCGAGCCGAAAGCGACGTACACGATGTCCGGCCGAGCAGCGGCGAGGGTCTCACGGATCTCCTCCACCTCGGACGGTTTCGGCGGAGAGCCGATCCATGGGTTCGCCGTCCCGGCCACCTGTAGCCCGGGGTAACGCCCACAGAGAACGGCCGCCGCCCGCACCGCCGCGTCCCCGTCACCACCGAGGAGGAAGAGGCGGCGATGCTCGCGAGCCGCGCGTTCGGCGAGGCTCCACACGAGGTCGGATCCCGCGATCCGCTCGGGCAGGGGCCTACCCTGGAGCGAGGCCGCCCAGAGCAACGGGACGCCATCGGCAACGATGACATCGGCCCGTTGGTTGAGCGCACGTTGGGCGGGACTCTCTGCGGCGCGCTGCACGAAGTCGAGATTCGCGGTGAGAAGCCAGCCACCCCGCCCCTGCGCGAGCTCATCGAAGAGGTGATCGATCAGCTCCGCCGCGCGAAGCCGCGCGACCCGGATGCCGCCGACGACCACGGTGTCCCATCTGTCCCGAGCCATCTTTCGCCCGCCTCCGAATTCGCTCCAGAACCTACAGGAAAACACCGATGCCGGTGACGACCGTCCGTCTTGCCGATGCTCGGGGCGAGGCGCTCGCCTAGACTCGACCGGCGAGAGGGCATCGATCCGATTCGTGCGGGAGATCATCACGTGCCGAGCGAGGCGGAGCCGCGCGTCGCGGTCGTCATCCTGAACTACCGGACGCCCGACCTCACGATCGGATGCCTCGAGACGGCCGTGGCGGACGCGAACCCCGAGACCGATCGGGTCGTGGTGGTCGACAACGCCAGCGGCGACGAGAGCGCGTTGCGCATCGAGGGACACATCCGCGAGCAGGCCTGGGCCCACGTGGCGCTCGTACGTTCGCCCCGCAATGGTGGCTTCGCCGCGGGAAACAACGTGGGCGTTCGCCACGTGCGCGCGAGCCGCTACCTGCTGCTGAACAGCGATGCGCGGGTGCGACCGGGGGCGATCGACATCCTGTGCGAGGCTCTCGACGCGCAGCCCGACGCAGGACTCGTGAGCCCTCGTCTCGAAGGCGAGGACGGTGAGGCCCAGATCAGTTGTTTTCGCTTCCATTCGCCCGCCAGCGAAGTGATCGCGGGCTCGGCCACCGGCCCGATCCGTCGCTTGCTCGCGCGTTGGGACGTACCGCTCCCGCTCGCCGACGAGCCCATCGAGCCCGAATGGACAAGCTTCGCCGCCGTGATGGTCCGCCGCCCGGTGTTCGACGCGATCGGCCTGCTCGATGAAGGCTTCTTCATGTACTACGAGGACTCCGAATTCTGTTGGCGCGCACGTCGCGCCGGCTGGAACGTGCGCCACGAGCCGCGGGCGCGGGTCGTCCACCTGCGCGGCGGCTCGTCGCCCGTGAAGGCCCTGACCGCCGCCCGGAAGCGCCGTCCCCGCTACTACTACGCCTCGCGCCGGCGCTTCTTCCGCCAGTGCTACGGACCGGCCGGGCCGCTCGCCGCGAACCTCTGCTGGACGCTCGGACGGCTGGTCGCGTGGGTCCGCGAGACCTTCTTCGGCAAGCCCCCCCACACCGTGGAACACGAGCTGCTCGACGTATGGCGGGGATGAGTTCTCCGCGGATGCCCGACTTCGTGCTGATCGGCGCGATGAAGTGCGGAACGAGCTCGTTGCACGAGCAGCTCGATCGTCGTTCCGGCATCTGCATGAGCCGTCCGAAGGAGCCCTGCTTCTTCAGCGACGACGCCGTCTATGCGCGCGGGCTCGACTGGTACGCCTCGTGCTTCGGGCACGCGGGGCCCGCACAGCTCTGCGGCGAGTCGAGCACGCACTACACCAAGCTTCCGACCTTCCCCGAGACCGTCGCGCGCATGAAGCGCCACCTTCCGGAGACGAGACTCGTCTACATGATGCGCGATCCGCTCGCCCGGATCGTGTCGCAGTACATCCATGAATGGACGCAACGGGAGGTGACCGGATCGATCGACGAGGCGGTCGAGCAGCAGGAGCGCTACGTCGCCTACAGCTCCTATGCCCGCCAGCTCGAGCCCTTCGTCGCGGCCTACGGCCGCGAGTCGATCCTGCTGGTGGCGTTCGAGCACCTGGTGGCCAACCCGCATTCCGAACTCACGAGGATCTGCCGTTTCCTCGGCGACGCCTCGCCCGAGCCGATCGAGTGGCGCGAAGAGGTGGCGCGCCAGAACGTCTCGTCGGAGCGGATGCGCAAGAGTCCGCGCCGCGATCGGGTGCTCGCGGCGGGGCCGGTGCGCGCCGCGAAGGACCTCGTGCCCAAGGCCCTGCGGGATCGGATCAAGTCGCTCTGGCGGCTGCGCCAGCGGCCCACGCTCTCCGAGAGGGTGGAGGGGCTCGCCCGGCAGCAGATCGACAACGATCTCGCGCGGCTCGGCGAATGGCTGGGGCGCTCGCTCTCGTGCGCGGGCTGGGCCGACGAGGTCCTCACGGGTCCGCTCGAATGGCGCGATGGGGCCTCGCGAGACGCTCGGGCCTAGGAGGCTTCGATCGCTTCGAGCGCGAACCCCGCAGGTCGTCACCGGTCGCCCCCGTCAGCGAGCGAAGCCGCCGGACGCGATCGCCGCCGGTGGCTGGAAGCCCTCGGCCGATCCCAGGGAATCGGGCTCAGCGCGCCCCACCGCCCCGGGCCAGCCGACCGAGGCGTTGATACTGCCAGCGTCGGAGATCGCGCCGGAAGCGAAGGTCGTCGTAGCGCGGCTCGCCGCGGACGGCGGCGAGCAGGTAGCCCACGATGATCAGGAGGCCTCCGATCCCGTACGGCTTCTCGCGCATGCGGAACACCCCGCTCGCCACGATGTACGGGAAGCTCGACCCCATGAACCACTGCCCCTTGCCCCAGCGGATGCGCCCGCGCAGCACGTTCTTGTCGGACGAGCCCATGAGACGCAGGTGGATGATGCCGAGCTCGGGGTCGTGGAGGCTCGCGGTCCGGTAGCCTTCCATCCGGGCGCGATGGAAGTCGATGCCATCCCACATCACCGCGCGCTCGAAGCCGCCGATGCGTTCGAAGGCCTCGCGGCGGTAGAACTTGAACTGGCCTGCCACCATCTCGTCGATCAGGAATTCCTCGACCCGGCCGTCGCCTTCCCGCCGATAGACCTTGCCGCTCGCGGCCGCGAGCTTCGGATCGCGCTCGAAGTGCTCGAGCAGCCGCTCGATATAGCGCGGCGAGAACTCGAGATCGACGTCCATCTTGGCGACGAAGTCGTAGTCGATGTCGGCGCTCTCGAGGCCCTCGTAGAAGGCGTCGATCACACCGCCCCCGACCTTCCGGAAGCCCCGGTCGTCGCGACGGACGACCCGGATCCAGGGCGTCTCGCGAGCCGCGCGTGCCAGGATCTCGGGCGTGCGGTCCTTGGAGCCGTCGTCGACGATCACCCAGAGGTCGGGCGGACGCGTCTGGGCGCGCATGGCCCGAATCGTCTGCTCGACCGTCGCCTCTTCGTCTCGACAGGGCGAGATGACGAGCACCTTGGGGTCGGGCATCGTGGGTGACTCCTCGAGCGCGCGCCTCGAACGTAGCATCGGGTGATTCGCCGAGAGACTGGAGCCGGGTGGGGCACGGCCCGGGGCCGCGCGCGCCGAACAGGCACCAGCCGTGGAGTCGTCACTTGTCGACGCGTTTCCCCGCCGAGTTCGCCCAGGGGAACTCGGCCTCCGGGCGCGGCTTGCCGAGAAAGGCACAGAGCTCGTCCCAGCCGTGCCTCTTCTCCCAGCAAAGCTCGAGGAGCTTCCCGGGTCGCCCGGCGAAATGCGTGCGGACCGACTCGATGTGTCGGTTGTAGACCGCGACGTAGTCGTCCTCGTGGCCGAAGGGCGAGCTGTGGCCGAAGAACATGCGTCGCCCCTTCGAAGGACCGGCCCAGTCGGAATGGGCCAGCACGCTCCGCAGCCAGGCCTGATCGTCGCGCCGGATGGTGAGCACGAACTGGCTCTCGGGATAGCGCGCGTCGAGCTCGCGGTAGAGGAGCGGCCAGGGCCAGTCCTCGAAGCTGTCGTACCGGTCCACCCACTCGAACACCGGTTCCAGCTCGCCGCGCTCGACGCATCCCAGCAGATGGTTGCGGTTCTCGTGCGTGTGCCGGTATCCGAGCAGCGCGAGGGCCTCGCCGAGACTCGTCGTGCCGGTCTTGATGGTCCCGATACCGAACACCTTGCGGTCCTGCGCGCGCGACGGCGGACGCGAGCCACGGAACCGCTTCGAGAGCCGTGTCAGCCTGTCGAGGACCACGATGACGACCTCTCGCATCCCGCGCTGGAGACGGGCGACTGGCAATCAGCGACCGAGGGTATCGGGGGCGCGGGGACGTGGCCAAGCACGACCGGCCCGGCGGGCCGACCCACGCGTCTTTCCCGGTCGGCGAGACGACCCCGAGACGATCCCAAGACGACCCAGAAACGACAGATCGGGCGACCGGACGGAACACCCACCGCGACCGTCCGGTGCTGGACACGTCCCGTGCTGCGCATTCGGGTGGATCGGCATGGAGCGTTCCACCGCGTCGCGGAGGGTCGCGACCGTCGGCTTCGCAACGAGCAACGCGGCGGAAGTCCGTGCGCAGCGCCGCCGCCTACCACGCAAGGAATCGCGCAGCCGACGCCGTCGTACGTCGCGATGCTACGGTCCGGAGCGTTGGCTCGACCCGCGGCGTGGGTGCCCAACCGCTGCTGATGGATGTCTTGTTCCACAGGGCCTGCCTGCCGAACAGCGGATGGAGTCGTCGGGTCGCCGCGCCCGGCCGATTCGGGTCGACCCGGTCGGGCCGACGCAGCTCGAACCGAACCGATCGGCGCGGCCGGCTCGACGCCGACCGGCCGGATGATCGCCCAGCGTGACCGAGACGAGTCCCGACACCATCGCCCGCGACCGGACCGCGACGCTCGGCAGCCGCGTGCGCAACGCGGCGTCCTGGGTGCTGATCGCCCAGTTCGCACAGTACGGGCTGCGCCTGGGCTCGAACCTCGTGCTCACCCGGTTGCTCGTCCCCGAGGCGTTCGGATTGATGGCCCTGGTGCAATCGGTCCTGACCGGACTCGAGCTCTTCTCGGACACCGGGGTCCGGGTGAGCGTCGTCCAGAACGAACGGGGCGACGAGCCGGAGTTCCTCGACACCGCCTGGACCGTCCAGGCGGCGCGCGGCTGGCTCCTCGCCGGAGCGACGGCCCTGGTGGCCTGGCCCTTCGCGAGCTTCTACGAGCAACCCGAGCTCGGGCCGCTCGTCGCCGTGTGCGGGCTCTCGCTGGCGATCCGGGGCCACCAGTCGATGGGACTCTTCCGGCTCGAACGGCAGCTCAAGCACGGGAAGCTCGCCGCGCTCGAGCTCGGCGCCCGCGTCGCGGCCACCTGCGTGACGATCGCCCTCGTCTGGTGGCAGCGCAGCGTCTGGGGCCTCGCGATGGGCCAGCTCGTCGCGGTCCTCATCCCGATGCTCGTCTCGCACGCGATCGCGGAATCCCCCCGGCACCGGCCGCGCTGGGACTCGGAGTCGGGACGCTCGCTCTATCGCTTCGGCCGCTGGCTCTTCATCACGACCCCCTTCGCCTTCGTGGCCAACCACGGCGACCGCCTCTTCCTGGGTCGCTACGTGAGCGTCGAAGAGCTCGGCATCTTCAGCATCGGGGTGCTGCTCGCCCTGGCGGTCCGCGACATGTCGGGACGCATCTCGGGACGCGTGCTCCTTCCGGTCTACTCCCAGATCCACCGCGAGGAGCCCGAGACCCTGCGGCGGCGGGTGGCGAAGCTCCGGCTGGCGCTCTTCGCCACCTTTCTGCCACCCCTCTGGATCCTGGCCGGCTGCGGCGATCTCGTGATCGGGCTCCTCTACGACGATCGCTACGCGTCGGCGGGCCGGGTGTGCCAGATCGTGGCGGGCGCCATGATCCTTCCCGTGATCGGCCGGGTCGGGCCGGTGTTCCTCGCGAAGGGCCAGAGCTGGGTGGGCCTGGTGATCGCGGCCGTGCCAGCCGCGGTGGTGGCGATCGGGATTCCCCTGGGCTTCGCTTGGGGCGGCTTCGACGGAGCGGTCTGGGGCTTCGCCGCCTCGCTCGCGATCCGATACCCGCTGAACGTGGGCATCGCGCTCAGCTACCGGTTGTGGATGCCGCTCTACGACGCCCTCGGGCTCCTGGCCTCGGCGGCGGCGGTGGGCGGAATGCTCTGGGCGCGCGGACTCTCCCCATGGGGATGACACCGGGCCCGGACTCGGGTCCACCCACCGGATGACGAACCCTTCGCGATCGGTCTCGGGCCCGATCGCTAGAGTGAGGAACGAGATGAACGAACGACCGCTTGTCGCCATCGGCCTGGATGCGGGAGACCCCGATCTGATCGAGGCCTGGATCGCCGAGGGGAAGCTCCCGACCTTCGCGGCGCTGAAGGCCTCGGGCGCCTGGGCCCCCCTGCGCACCTTCG
Organism: uncultured Spirochaetales bacterium; assembly: GCA_964474935.1. Classification (GTDB taxonomy): domain Bacteria; phylum Myxococcota_A; class UBA9160; order UBA9160; family JAFDDA01; genus CAYYUT01. Next base: position 4,134 of record CAYYUT010000021.1, on the reverse strand, counting down.
AGCACTATCGCGCCGAGACCCCGTGGACCACCTTCCTCACGGGCTGCGCGCCGAAGACGATCGGCTACTGGAGCCCGCTCCGCTACGACGCGTCGAGCTACGGGATCAAGAAGGTGCGCGCCTACGACTTCTCGGAGCGGAAGCCCTTCTACGCGCTCGGGAAGGGTACGCGCGTGGCGGTCTTCGACATGCCCCAGTCGAAGGTGTGCGACGAGGTCGACGGGGTGCAGGTGCTGGCGTGGGGCGCGCATTCGCCCCAGACCGACAGCCTCTCGAGCCCGGAGGGGCTGCTCGAGGAGCTGAGGGCGGCCCACGGACCGCATCCCACCCTGAACGACGATCTCGCCTCCGTCTACGACAACGCATCGATCCGCGAGCTCCGAGACGGGCTCGTGACGGGGATCATCCGGCGCGGCGAGATCTGCGTGGACCTGCTGCGCCGCGAGCCCTGGGACCTCTTTCTCACCGTCTTCGGAGAGACCCACTCGGCCGGCCATCAGTTCCTGCACCTGAGCCGCAGCAACCACCCGCTCGCGGCGACGCTCGGCAAGGCCTGGGACCAGGATCCTCTCCTCGCGGTCTTCCAGGAGATCGACCGCGCGGCGGGCCGGATCTTCGCCGCCGCCCCGGAGTCGGCCACCCGGATCGTGTTCGCGGCTCATGGCATGGGCCCGAACGTGACGGACCTGGCGAGCATGGTCTTCCTGCCCGAGCTGCTCTTCCGCTACTCGTTCCCGGGCCGCGCAGCGATCGCTCCGGGCGAGGCCGGCGCGCCCGTCCCGCCGCCGCTGTCGCCGGCCGACCTGAAGGGCGACACCTGGGCGACGGCCGTATGGCGTCTCACCCGCGAGTCGAACGCCCTGCGTCAGTTCCTGAAGCAGCATCTCCAGCGGCACCACTTCCGGCGTCTCGAGCGCTGGATCGGAGCGGCCGCGCCGGAGGATCTCGACACCTTCTTCGACCTGCGTGAACGGGGCCACATCGAGCCGATGCAGCCCCCGGCCTGGTACCAGAAGCACTGGGCCGACATGAAGGCCTTCGCGCTCCCGAGCTTCTCGGAAGGCTATGTGCGCATCAATCTGCGCGGGCGCGACCCGAAGGGCCAGGTGGACGTGGGCGAGTACGACCGGGTCTGTGACGAGATCGCCACCCGGATCGCCGATCTGCGCGACCCGCGCACCGGGGAGCGCCTGGCCAAGGAGATCGTGCGCACCCGCCACGAGCCGCTCGACGACGACCCCAACCTGCCGGATGCCGATCTGCTCGTGAGCTGGCAGGAGGAGCGCGCGGTCGACGTCGTGGACAGTCCGCAGCACGGCCGCATCGGGCCCCTGCCCTTCCTGCGCTCGGGTGGGCATCGCTCGAACGGATTCCTGCTCGCCGGGGGCCCGGGTGTCGAGGGGCCGCGCGAGCTGCCCCACATGCACGCGCACGATCTCGCGCCCACGATCCTGGCGGCGATGGGACAGCCGATTCCCGAGGCGCTCGAAGGCAAGCCGGTCCTGGGCTCGTAGCCACAGCCACGGCCGGCCTCGGTGGGGGCTCCGATGACGATCCCGCGGGTCTCCGTGGTGATGGCCGCGTGCGACGCAGCCGACCACCTCCGAGAGGCCGTCGACAGCATTCGAGCCCAGACGCTCGACGACTTCGAGCTGATCGTGATCGACGACGGCTCGCGGGACGAGACGCCGGCGATCCTGCACGGCGTCGCCACGGCCGAGCCACGGCTGCGCATCGTACGCCAGGAGAACCGGGGCCTCGTCGCGGCGCTCAATCGGGGCCTCGAGCTCGCACGGGCCCCGCTCGTGGCGCGCATGGACGCCGACGACATCGCCCACCCGAGCCGGCTGGAACGCCAGGTCGAGTTCCTCGACGCGCACCCGGAGTGCGTCGCGTTGGGCTCGCGCGTGATGTTGGTCGATCCCGAGGGCTGGCCGCTGCGCACGTCCTGCGACGCGCTCGAGCATGCCGGGATCGATGCGGCCCACATGCAGGGGCGCGGCGGCGAGATCTGCCATCCGGCGGCGATGCTGCGCGCCTCGGCGGTGCGCAAGGTCGGAGGCTACGACCCCGCGATGGTGCACGCCGAGGACATCGACCTCTTCCTCAAGCTCGCCGAGGTAGGCCAGCTCGCGAACCATCCCCACGTCCTGCTTCGCTACCGCATGCACACCCGGGCGATCGGCTTCCGGCACCGCGTCGAGCAGGCGGAGCGAACGCTCGAGGCCGTGCGGCGCGCACACCAGCGGCGCGGGCTCGCCGAGCCCGCACCGCGTTCCGTGAAGGCGGCCCCGACCCGGGCCGGAGTCCACGAGAAGTGGGCGTGGTGGGCGCTCCGGGGAGGCCAGGTGCGCTCGGCGCGGAAGCATGCCCTGGCGGCCGTACGGCACGCCCCGTTCCGGCGAGCCTGCTGGAAGGTGCTGGCCTGCGCCGTCCGCGGCCACTGAGGCAGGCCGCAGGTGCTCTTCAACTCGCCGGTCTTCCTCTTCCTCTTTCTCCCCGTGACGCTTCTGGTCTACTACGCGCTCGGTGCCTCGGCGCCCCGCGCCTGGGCACTGCGCTGGCTCGTGGTGGCCTCGCTCTTCTTCTACGGCTGGTGGAACCCGATCTACCTGCTGGTGATCGTGGTCTCGACGGCGGTGAACTACGCCTTCGGCCTCTACGTCGCGGGGGTGCGGCTACCCTCGGTACGCCGGGTCGGACTCGCGCTCGGGATCGGCGCCAATCTCGCGGTGCTCGGCTACTTCAAGTACGCGAACTTCTTCATCGCGAACGTGGGGCGTCCGCTCGGCTGGGACACGGTGGTCGACGTCGCCCTCCCGCTCGGGATCTCGTTCTTCACCTTCCAGCAGATCGCCTACCTGGTGGACGCCTATCGCGGCCTCACCCGCGAGCTCGACTTCGGCAACTACGCGCTCTTCGTCACCTTCTTCCCGCAGCTCATCGCGGGGCCGATCGTGCATCACGGCGAGATGCTGCCCCAGTTCCGCAACGAGGTACGCCCTCGTTTCACCGCCGACCGCATCGCCATCGGCGGCACGATCTTCATCCTGGGTCTCTTCAAGAAGATGATGATCGCCGACGGGATCGCCGTCTACGCGACCCCCGTCTTCGCCGCGGCCGACGCCGGGGCGAGCGTCTCGTTCCTCGAGGCCTGGGGCGGTGCGCTCGCCTACACCTTCCAGCTCTACTTCGACTTCTCGGGCTACTCCGACATGGCCGTGGGACTGGGCCAGCTCTTCGGGATCCGTCTGCCCCAGAACTTCCGCTCGCCCTACCGGTGCGCCAGCATCATCGAGTTCTGGAACTGCTGGCACGTGACGCTCTCGCGTTTCCTGCGCGACTACCTCTACATCCCCCTCGGAGGCAACCGGAAGGGCGTGTCCCGCCGCTATCTGACCCTGCTGATGACGATGCTTCTCGGCGGGCTATGGCACGGTGCCGGATGGAACTTCGTGCTCTGGGGAGGACTGCACGGCGCCTATCTCTGCATCAATCACGGCTTCCGGTTCCTCGTGGCGGGCCGCGAGCTCGATCCGCCGCTCCGGGCGCGCCCGCTCGCGCGTCTCCTTCCCTGGAGCCTCACCTTCGTGGCCGTGGTCTTCGCCTGGGTGTTCTTCCGCGCCACCAGCCTCGACGGCGCCCTCGCGCTCGTGCGTGCGATGCTCGGGCTCGATGGCATCGCGCTGCCCGTGGCCTACGCCGGAGCGCTCGGCGGGCTCGCCGACACGCTGACAGGCTTCGGGGTCCGGTTCGATCAGGAGACGCTGCCCCTCTTCCAGGGAGCGACCCAGTTGGCCTGGCTCGCGCTCCTGCTCGGCCTCGTGCTCTTCGTGCCGAACGTGTACGAGCTGATGGAGCGCTACCAGCCGGCACTCCGCGACCTCGCGCGCATCCACCTCGGCCCGGTCCTTCCGGTGCGCTGGTCGCCCCACTGGGCCTGGGCCGTCGTCGTGGCGGTGCTCGGCGTCACGTGTGTGATCCACATCGAGAGGGTCAGTGAGTTCCTCTACTTCCAGTTCTGATCCGGTACACGGGGCGGCGCCCGGCCGGGCGCCGCGTGCCCGGCACGGCCGCTACGCGGCCGTGCTCGGGGCGGTCCTCGCGCTCGGAATCAGCGGAGTGGTGGGCCTG
>CAYYUT010000020.1:0-16280 GCA_964474935.1 uncultured Spirochaetales bacterium | reverse complement strand
GGCGGGCAGGCGCCACCCGGGCAGGCGGGGGCCATCGAAGCTCTCGAACCAGACGTCCTCGGCCGCGATGCCGAGCGCCTCGGGACGGGCCCGCAGACCGCGCTCCGGGAAGAAGAACACGTTCGAGCAACCACTGACGACCAGGGTCGCGGCGACGAAGAGCATGGTGGCACCGGATCGGCGGATCAGAAGAAGAGGTTCCAACGCAGCTCGGCCTCGAGTCCATCGTCCGAGAAGCGGCGCTCCCAGGCGGTGCGCAGCTCGAGCGACCAGCGCGCGCCGATGCGGAGCCGCTGCGCCAGGCCGGCCTCGATCGCCAGGGTTCGTGCCCCGGCGAGGAAGGGCGTGGCGCGCCCGAAGGCCCGAACCCGCCAGCGATCGCCGGGAAGCGATGCGAGCCAACCGGCCTGGAGCGATGGGCCGAGCGCGAAGTTGCGCTCGAGCTCGGGTCCGACGTCGAACACGGCCTCGGAGAACACGTAGCCGAGCCCGAACCCGTCGAACCGCTTCGACAGACCCACGCCTCCCCTGACGCGTCCGACGAGGGTCCGCTCGAGATCGTCGCGATCGCCGTTCTCCGGGACGATCCGGGTACGGGCCCCGATGTCGAAGCGCCAGGAGAGCGGCCGGAAGAAGCGATCGCGGGGCGAGAGCGACGTCACGTCGATCAGCACGATCTCGTGGAGCCGGAACTGGCGTTGCTCGGGGTAGACGCGCACGGCGACATCGAGGAACTCGATCTGGGCGCCGGGCACGTAGCCGCCTTCGGGATCGAGGAGGGAGTGGAACGCCGGCCGGATGCGCCATTCGAGATAGGAGCGGTCCTCGGAGTAGCCCGTCGAGAAGGCGAAGCGAGCCGTGTCGTGTCCCTCGTCGGGACGGACCGCGGGGGTGGCGGGTGCGCTCCAGGGCTCGCCGACCACGCCCACCCGGCTGCGAGCGACGAGCAGGCGCCGCGCCAGCTCGCGCGAACGATCCGGATCGATTCGGCGCGTGAGCAGCCGATAGCGGAGGTAGTCGTAGGCCAACGAGAGCACGGCCGCGCTCTCCGGGTCGTCGAGGTCCGCGATCTCGGGTGCGTCGGGAGCGAGCTCGCCGGATGCCACGGCGAGCGCCAGCTCCTGGAGGCTCGGCGCGAGCGAGGCGGCCGCGTGTCGCAGACGCGTGGCCGCCGACGGCCGGAACCGCGGCTCACCCGCGAGCCCTGCTCGGTCGACCACCGCGCGCGCCGAATCGGCCGGGATCATCCACATCGGGTCGCCACGCACGAGATCCATCCCGGGACGACCCACCTCGAGCAGATCGAGGAGCTGGAAGGAGCAGTTCTCGTCGAAGAACCAGTAGTCGAAACGGATCCGATCGAGCTCCCAGAGGTGAGCGAGCACCTGGTCGATCTCGTCGCGCGAGAAGTCGAGCGGATACTCCCAGAGATCCCGGTTCTCCCAGTCGCCGTACTCCTTCACCTTCTCGTAGTAGGGCGCCACCGAGAAGTAGCCCGGATAGCGACCCGCGAGTCCCTTGAGCACGTAGAGCGGACCTCCCTCGCCATCGGTGTAGGCGGCGAAGTTGATCGCCCAGGCGAGAAGATCGCGCTCTTCGGGCTGATCGGTCGCGTCCACCCGCAGCAGGGTGTGACCGAACATCGAGGCGGGGTTGTTCAGGAAGGCTTCCGGGAAGACGAGCGTCAGATTGCGGGCGTCGAAGGCCGAGCGCCACGCTTCGTACTCCGGGCACGCGACCTCCGGAAAGCCCGCGGCCGAGCTGCCGAGGCGTGCGGCGAGCCAGCGCTTGCGGGCGGGGAAGCGACACTGGGCGTGAAGATCCCCGTCGGCGGACGCGACCGGGTCGGCCGGCCGCGCCAGCGCGCGTAGCGTGGCCTCGAGCTCGGCCTCGGGAGCGTCGACCCCGTCGGGAGAGAAGAAGAACGCCGGGTCGTCCGCCAGACTCACCACCCCCGGCCGGAGCCGTCTCGGATGGTAGTGGACGAGCGCGTGCCAGCCCGGCTCGTCGGCCAGACCGAGCTCGCGGGCCCGGGCCACCAGCGCGTCCACGGGGTCGGGCGCCGGCTCTTGAATGGTTGGTGCTTGCCGATCGCCGGCGCCCGGCGCATCGGCACGCGTGGGACTGACCGAGGCGAGCAGGAGCGCCAGCGAGAAACACAGAAGGCAGGCCCGGGCCGGGGCCCGGACCTGCCTTCGTCGTGCGTCGTGGCTCGACGGGTCGCCTAGATCTCGGCGTACGCAGCGAACCGCACGTCCTCCGCCATCACCGCGCGGAGCGAGACCAGGACATCGGTCGAGGTGGCCTCGACCCCGCCGAAGATCTCGGCGAAATGGGCCTTCGTGAAGCGACCGAACGCAGCGCGATCGACGTCGGCGATCCCGAGCAGATGCGCGAGCGCGTCGAGCACCTCGCCCTCGCCCTGGGCCATCTCGCGCGCGAGGCGGTCGAGATTGGCGTCGGCGAACATGCGGAGCTGGGCATCCACCGTGACGGTGCCGCCCTGGTTGCAGTCGAGCGTCCCGAAGGTGATCCCGAACGTCTGGTTGCCGAAGCTGCCGTTGGTGGTGGCCGCGAGCACCTTGGGCGCGATGCCCGAATTGCCCTCCCAAACCTGCGTTCCGGCGCCGCATCCGACGTCGGGATCCGCGAGAGCCGCGTCCGACACGAACAACGCGACGGCCGGTGCGAGCGAGAGAGCGAGAATCCTGATGGTCCGCCTCATGAGAGCCTCCCTGTGAGTATCGGTATCCGGTAACTACTGGGCGGCAGTGGCGGCTGTCAAGCGCGCCGAACGACGCGACGGCCGCCCGACAGGCCGTAGAGCGATGCGCGATCTCACCCGGCGGGTGTGAGACGACCGTGGCAGAACACCGTCATCGCCTCCGATCGACCCTTCACCCGGACGTCCTCGCGCGCCTCGAAGTCGCTCGCTGGCTTTCCGGCGGCGGCCTGGGTGACGGCGTCCACGACGACCGCGCAGCCGATGCTGCGGGTCAGGCCCTCGAGGCGGGCGGCGAGATTGACGGTGTTCCCGATCACGTTCCAGATCTTGCGATCGATCGACCGGACGTTGCCGAGGTAGGCGTCGCCCGTCGCGATCCCGACCCCCACCTCGAGCTCCACCTGGCCTTCCACCTCGAAGCACTGCTCGGCGATGGTCTCGACGATGCGCAGCGCCGCCTCGACCGCATGACGCTCCTTCTCGGGGTCGGGGGCCGGCGCCCCGAACACGGCGAGCAGACCGTCGCCATGGAACTCGACGACCGTGCCTTCGTGCGCCCGGATGTCGCGCGACACCGACTCGGTGTAGGTGCTCACCACCTGGAAGATCTCGGACGCCTCGCGACCTTCCGAGAAGGCCGTGTAGCCCCGGATGTCCACGAACAGGACCGACACCTCGCGCACGCCCGGCTCGAAGGCGGCACCCTCGAGCACCCCCTCGCGCACGGCAGCCGGGACGTAGCCGGCGATCTCCTCGTAGCGCGCGAGCTGCTCGCGCTCGACCCGGTCGCGTGCGTAGCGGCCGAGCTCGAGCGCCACCCGGTCGGCGAGGGTGTCGAGATGGGCCTGGTCGGTCGGTGTGTAGACGTCGCCCGAGCGCTTCTCGGCCAGACAGATCAGTGCCACCAGCTCGTCGCTCTGGATCACGGGCACCACGAGCTCGGCGCCGAGGCTCTCGAGCAGGGCGCGCTCCACCTCACCGAGCAGACGGCTCCTCACCCAGCGGCGCCAGCGACGCGCGTCGACCGGAGTGGCGGCCTCTTCGAGCAGCCCCACGAGGGGCGATTCGACGTCGAAGCCCGAGGGTACGATCGGACCGGCCGCGAACACGGTGGCGAACACCTCGCCCGAGCGCGCGTACACCACGCAGGCATCGGGCTCGATCAGCTCGAGCAGACCGTTGCCGAGGCCCTCGAAGAGCGGACCGGGCCCGTCCGCGCGACCGAGCTCGCGACGGAGCGCCCGCAGACCGCCCTCGAGTCGGAAGCGCTCGCGAAAGAAGACCCGCTCGACGCGCGGCTGGACGACCCGCGCCCCGGGGACGAGCAGCACCGCCATGCCGATCCCGAGCACGGTCTGGACCGCCGAGGCGTCGAGCCCGGCCTGCTGGCTGGCCAGCTCCGAGACCATCGGGACCACCGTGAACAGCCCCGCGACGAGCGCGATCGAGAGCAGGGTGAAGGCCGCGCTCGCGCTGATCACCCGATCGATGTCGAAGAGGTTCGAGCGCATGATCGCGATCGCGACCGCCGCCGGGAAGACCGCCATCGCGAGCAGGCTCCATTCGTAGACCCACCAGAGCACGGGCCGCAGGGCGACCACGGCACTCCCCGCCAGCACCGGCGCGAAGGCGAGGTAGGCCCCGGTGAGCACCCAACGCAGCTGGCGACGCACCCCGTCGTCGCTCCCGACGTACATCCGGGCGATCAGGCCCAGCGCGATCAGCAGGAACAGGAGCTGGGTCGCGAAGAAGAGCAGGAATCCGGTGCGGGTGTCGAACGGCACCCCGAGCACCCAGCTCGCCAGGCCGAGGCCGGCCGTCGCGAAGCCCCAGGGCGCCAGGCGCGCCACCACACCGGGTCGGCCCTGCTCGGGAAAGAGCAGGATGGCGCGCAGGGTGAGCGGCATGAAGAGCGAGCCGCCGACCACGAGGAGCGCCATCCCGGCCCAGGTCACGGGCTCGGGGCCCCCGAGCAGCATCGACTTGTGGAAGGCGTAGGCGAAGGCCGCGAGCGCGAAGGCGCGGGCCGAGCGCCGGCCACGCCCGCGCCAGAGGGCGATGCACGCACAGACCCCGAGACCGACCACCAGGGGGAGGTTGCGCCAGGCGGGCTGCGGCCGGGTCAGGGCGAGCCGGGTCTCGTCGATCCGGCTGCCCCGCGCATAGGTCACGAGAACCTCGGGGGCGTCGCTGCGGGCCGCGTCGGGCGGGTCTCCCGGCCCAGGGCGCTCCGCGGCGCGGTACGCCCGCGCGATCAGATCGACGGGCCCCGCGCCGGCGAGCGTCTCGTCCCCCATCGCGAGCAGGCGGTCGCCGGGCGCGAGCGCACCCGACTCCGATCCGGGCCAGATCCCGGCGAGCGTCGGAAACACATCCGCGGATCGGGCGGGCTCGATCGTGACGGGCACCCAGGCGATGCGCGCGTCGGCGAGCAGGGCCACGTGCACCGCCACGCATGCCAGCCAGGCCCCTCCCAGGATGGCGAGCAGGGCCAGGTCGAGGGGACGTCGTCGCACACGGTCTCCAACGGCTCGCGAGGACGGGCCGTCCGGAAGAGAGGAGGACGGGAGGACGTGGGTCGGCCGCGAGGGACCGGCCGGCCCCGGGGGAGTTACCCGCGCGCCGCCCGCCCTGTCAAACCGGGCCCGGGAGCCGGCGCGCCCGAGCGCGCCGCTGGAGTCCGGACCTCAGGTATCGAGCTTCCCGAAGCGGAGCGTCACCCGGTAGCGCGCCACCGAGCCGAGCGGCTCGGCGCTCCCGGACTCGTCGCTCTCGCGCTCGCCACAGGTCCCGCTGCAGTCGCTCGCGGTGGCGGAGGCCACGGCGTTCTTGCGCGGGGCCTCGGCCAGCGGATCACCGATCACCAGCGTGTGGGTGTGGGGGTCGATCGTCGGGTCGAGCTCGCTCGCGGCGATCGCGAAGAGCCGCGCCCTCAGGTCGGCGAACGAGCCCCCCGCGACCAACGCCGCCCCCCAGGACACGCGGTGCACCTCCGACTCGCCGATGATCCGGAGGTTGCCCTGGGGATCCTCGTCGGCACCCCACGGCAGCAGCTCGATCGGCGCGTCGCCCGCCGGGAGCTCCGCGAACGAGTCGGCCAGCACGAAGCGCTTTCCGTCGATCTCGAACTCGACGATCAGGGTGATCGCGAAGAGCGTCTGGCCGAGATCGTTCCGGGCCGCGTCGTCGATCACCACGGTGAAGAGCGCGCGGATGTCGGCACCCGCCACGACGTCGGGGACGCACAGGCGCTGTGCGCCCGCGATCTCGCGCGCCACCGGAAAGTCGCCCGTGTCGTCCACCTCGACCGGTCCGCAGGGCGACGGACTCGCGGGCTCGCCCGGAGCCGGCACGAAGAGCAGATCGGGGTTGGCGTCGATGAAGAACTCGATTCCCGTGTTGTTGCCGGGGTCGCCCGCCCGGGCCGGACCGACCGGCACCAGCGCCAGGGCAAGAGCGATTCCGACTGCGACCGCTCCGCGATCAGACCAACGATTCCACATGACTCACTCCTCGAATGTACGGCCGCGGCGGCCGGTGAACGGGTTCCGGATCGACACGAGCGCGACGATGCCGATGGCGGCGAGCGCCGGGCCGTCGCCCACGCGCTGATAGATCGTCCGATGCTGCGACGCGCGCACGCGGGCGTGGAGCACGCCCTCGGCCTCGCTCGGCGCGCGCTCGATCACGCGCCCCTGCGCGTCGATCACGAGCGAATCGCCCCCGGTGGACGGACGCAGGAGCGTCCGTCGTGTCTCGACGGCGCGCAGGCGAACGGCGGCGAGCGCGAACCGCTCGGCCGCCGACCCCGCGAACCAGGCGTCGTAGGACGGATTCGCGAGGATCTCGGCGCCGGCGTCGACGCTCGCCCGAGCCTCGCGGGTGTACATCGCGTCCGAGCAGAGGAGCACACCGATCCGGGCCGCACGCGCCTCGAGGGCACGCGCCCCCCGGCCCGGCCGATAGCGGTCGCGTCCGACGTCGACCCAGCCGCGCAGGGGATTGTGCTCCGAAAAGGGAACCAGGCGGACCTTGTCATAGCGCCCGGCCGGTCGACCCTCGCGGATCAACCAGGCCGAGTTCGTGGCCTCGCGCACATGGAGACGCGAGCGGAGGTCGGGCGCCCCGACGAGCAGGTCGGCGCCGGTGCCGCGGGTGAACGAGGCCAGCTCGATCCGCTCGGGGCTGGGCTCGCGCAGCGACTTCTCGAAGGCCAGCTCCGGCCAGAGCACCAGACGAGGCGCGCGCTCGAGTGCTCCCCGCGTCCGTGCGAGGAGCGCGTCCAGACGATCGCTTCGCGCCTCGGGCTTGGCGAGGGCCGGCGACCGGCCGAGCGCCGGGCCCTGGACGAGCGCCACTGCAAAGGGCTCGGCGCGTCCGGACTCGTGCCCCTGGCGGAGGGCGCCGATGGCGATCGCCAGCGCCACGTGGGCCGCCACGAGGGCCGCCTGGAGCCGCGGACGACGCGGTCGCATGCGGGCCACGAACACGGCCGCGGCGCTGGCGTTCACCCAGGCCACCAGCACGCCGATCCCGAACACCCCCGCCACCTCGGCCAGCTGGCGCACCCACGCACTCTCGGCCTGCGAGCCGCCCGCCAGGGCCCAGGGGATCGGGATGAGCAGACTGGCCCGGGCCCAGTCGGTGACGCCCCACGCCAGCGCCACCAGCCCCGGACGCGCGAGCCCCCGACGGCTGGCCCACGAGAGCCAGAGGGCGAAGACCACGTAGTAGGAAGCGCCGAGCAGGACGATCCCGAGCCAGGCGAGCCATCCGATCCAGAGGGGAGTTTCGAAGAAGCGCGCCACCGTCGCCGGCAGCCAGCCCGCGACCCCGAAGCCCTCGACGAGCGACCACACCGACGCCAGACCGGCCGCTCGGCCGGCGGTCGCCCCCGCACAGGCCCCGTAGAACGGGGCCAGCGCCAACCACGCGAGCCACCATGCGCCGATCGGGGGGAACGCCGCCGCGTACAGCAGCCCCGAGCCGGCGACTGCCAGCCACGGACCGGCCCGGCCGATGATCGGCACCTCGGGCGCGTCGCTCTGGGTCTGCGCCCTCACGACCCCTGCGTCGACCGACGTCGCGCGACCGCACACGCGGCGAGCAGGAGCGCCACTCCGCTCGGCTCGGGCACCGCGCTCAGGACCCCGGACCCGAGCTCGTCGATCACGACCGGTTCGACGAAGCCGTCGCTGGCCACCGCCGCCACGATCTCGACCAGGAACTCGCTCGGACCTCCTGGCGCGAGCGTCGGGAACTCGATCTCGAGCGTCGCCACCACGAGATCGTCCGTGTCGCGCAGGGGGTCCTGGAGGGCGGCGAGCGCGGTGGGATCAAGGAGCGAGACCTCGCTGAAGGTTCCGGTCGTCACGTCCACGGCCGAGCTGCGCGAGGAGCTCCCGAGCGCCCCGCGGAAGTTGGTGCCGAGAAGGACGAGCCCCTCGGCCAGCTCCACGGTGAACTGATAGGAGCCGATCCGGGTACCGACCGGGAGGTCGCTGAAGAAGAGATCGACCTCGACCGTCGCGGCCTCGCGCACCTTCTGGATCGCCGGCAGAAGGAGAGAGATCGCGTGGGCGGGCGCGGGCGCCGCCACCGCCGCGACGAGCACGGCCGAGGCCCCGAGCCGGATGGCGCCCCGGCCGAGGCGCCTCCGCGATGCCCGCACCGCGGCGATCAGGCCGAGGAGCGCGAAGGGCTCGAGCCCGAGCAGACCGCAGGCCGCGAGCGAGCCGCCCGGGGGAGAGGGCGGCGTTGCCGCGCACTCGGGGTTCTGGCACTGGAAGGTGCACGCGCGCGCATCGAAGATCGATACCGCCCCATCGCCGTCGACGTCGAGGGGGTCGTCCGGGCCTGCGGGTCCGAGCCCGGCCTGGATCGCGTCGATGTCGGAGACATCGATCTCGCCATCGCCCGTGACGTCGCAGCTCGTCGGCGCGTGCGCGATCACCAGCTCGTAGTCGAGGCTCTCGGGGTGGGCCGGAATCCCGCCCGGCGCGCCCTCGAAGCCCGCATCGCCGAAGCCCGAGACCGCGATGCTCCAGGTATCGCTCCCGGCCGGCTCCGCGCGCGAATGGCTGCCGAAGCCCGAGCCGTCGTCGTCGTCGGAGACCGCCGCCGGGGTCTCACCCGGCGCCACGCTCAGGATGGGATCGCCGAATCCGCCGCCGTCGCTCGCGAAGAGCGAGACCAGGAGCTCGGCCGCGCCGCGCACGGGCACTTCGAAGAAGTCGACGTCGCCCGGCTCGAGACGACCATGCACCACGGTCACGTCGCCGGGGGCGTACGGAGTGAAGAAGCTGGTGGGTGCGGCACCATCCGGCACCAGCTCCACGCTTCCGAGATCGTCGTTGCTCTCGGACTCGGCCGGAGTGCCCGCGCTCACCGAGATCGCGAGCTGGTACGCGAACACCTCGGCATGCGCGCCCCCGAACGCGCCGTCCGGGAACCCCGTGACGGCGAGCGACCAGCTGCAGGCGGCCGCGCCGCACTCGGCCGCGGTCACCTCGTGTCGAAGCGAGGCCTCGAAGCCCGAGCCTCCGTCGTCGTCGCGCACCACCTCGCTCCCCGCTCCGTCGCGCAGGGCGATCAGGGGATCGTGGAAGGCGCCAGCGTCGTCGGTCGAGAGGGTGGCGGTGACGATCTCGCCGGCCGCCACGTCGAAGCGGTAGACGTCGACGTCCCCGCCCGGGGCGCCGAGCGCACCGAGCACGAGCACGCCTCCGCCCGAGGGCGGGAACGCCTGCGAGAGAAGGCCACCGGGCGCCACCTCGACGACCGATCCGTCGTCGAGCGGCTCGAGCAGAGCCGCGCCGGCAGGCAACGCGAACGCGAAGAAGGACAGGGAGAGCCAGAGGGCGGGCGAGCGCATAGGGAGCCTCGTCGGGCCCTTCCCAGTGCGTCAACGCCCGGCATCATATAGGCGACGGGGCTCGAGCGAAAGTCAATCCTGTGGCATTGCCCACACCCCGGAGCCCCGGTTGCGCCCAGCGTGCCAGGCAGCCGGGCTCCGGTACGCGAAGGAGCCCCAGCACAGGCAGCCCGGCCGACCGGCGAAGCCCTCCCTCGCCGTTCGGTCCCCGCGGGTCGGACATTCCGCGAGGCCGCGACCCATGGCCGCGGTTCCAGGATCAATCGGAGTCGGGCGCGGACTCGACGTAACGGCGCTCGATGGCCGCGACGATCCCCTCGAGGAGCTCGCCGACCTCCGCGTCGTCGGCCCCCAGGAGCTTCTTCTCGGCCTCGGCCACCTGACGGGCGAGATCGAGATCCTGGATGACGTCCTCGATCCAGCGCGAGAAGTCGGCGCCACCCGCATGGTGCCGCAAGACCAACGGGCGGCAGCGACGCAGCTCGTGGTGCAGCTCGCCCAGATTCGCCGCGACGGCCCCCGTCTCGGACTGGCGGTCACGGAAGTAGAAGCGCTTCGGCGCGGGGAGCTTCCCCTCGGCGTACTTGTGCCAATGGCGCACGTGCTCCACCCAGCGCCGGCCCATCACGAAGGGGCGCAGGGATTCGGGCTCGCCCGTCCGCACCAGGATCCCGTGCCCGAGGCCCTTGCCCGTGCGGGCGGGCGCGAGTGCTTCGGGATCGACGCCGGTCAGGGTGGCCACGGTGTCCCCGATCTCGCGATCGATCCCGAAGCGTCCGGCGAGCGCCATCACGAGGTCGAAGCTCGCAGCCGCCTCCCCGCAGAGCCACTGGGGCTGGTAGGTGACCAGGCAGTATCCCTTCCGCTCGGGCGAGAAGACGTTGGAGGCGAGCCCGTCGATGCCGAGCGGGACGTGGGCCTCGTCGATCACGATCCAGTGCGGAATGCCGTTCGACCGCCGCGTCGCCTCGAGGGCGGCGAGCGCGTCCCGGACGTAGTTCGGGCGATCGTCGTGGAGGGTCAGATCCACGATCACTCCACCCTGGAGCTGGCGACAGAGCTGGGAGAGCTGCGCGGGGGTGGGCAGTGGGTCGCGCCCACCCACCAGGACGACGTGCGACAACCTTGCCAGCGCGCCGTGGTCGCCTTCGGGGTCGAAGACGCAGACCGAGTAGCCGAGCTCGACGAGCCGTTCGACCAGCAGCCCGGCGGCGTTCGACTTGCCGCTGCCGCTCCCGCCGGTGACGAGCAGGTTCATGCGCGACGAGGGGATCGCCACCGTCCCGCCTTCCGGGTCGCTCCCGATCGCGACCGTCCAACGCCGCGGCTCGACCCGAAGCTCGTCGCGCAGGACCGGTCCGCGGAGCAGGTCGAGCACTCCGAGATCGGCCGGGCGTTCCAGTACCACGTCGGCGCCCTGCTTGAGGGAGTCGACGGCGTTGGCCACGGCCACCCCGATCTCGCAGGCCGCGAGCAGGCTGTGATCGTTCTCGGCGTCGCCGACACCGACGATGTTGTGGGGCGAGAGGTTCAGTCGATCGGCCGCCTCGGCCACCCCCGTCCCCTTCGTGATGCCAGCCGGGAGCACCATCAGCTCGCTCCGGTTCCGGACGAGCTGGAGATCGAGTCCGAGCTGTCGGACCAGTCGGGTGATGGCCAGGTCGTGCTCGCCCCGACAGGCGAGGAGCACCCGACCGCGACGGAACGAGATGCCTTGCGCGACGAGGGCCTCGTCGAGACGGAGCGAGACCGGCGCGGTGAGCGAGTGCGCCAGACCGTCGTGGAAGAGGACCGCTCCATTCTCGGCCACGATCGCGTCGAAGTGTTCCGCGGCATCCGGGAAGTCGTCCCAGAGTTCGCCCAGGATGCGTCCGGTGACGAGCAGTGCGCGCAAGCCGAAGCGGTCGGGCGTGTCCGAACGGGCTTCGGCAAGCGCGTCGAGCACGTCGCGCGAGGGCCGGCGCCCCAGGGTCAGCGTTCCGTCGTAGTCGATTGCAACGGCTCGGATCGATCCCGCCATCGGAGGACTCCATGGGCGAGGCGCGAACCGAGCGTAGTCGAGTGTGGGTCGGTGTCCATGGACCCGCACCGTCGGCGCCCGTGCCGATGCACGAGCGCCGTGGCGTGATGTCGTTCAGGCGATTCGGGCGACGGTGGCACGCGACAGCGACGGTCGCGAACGGCACCACAGCCCCGCGAGCCCGGCCGCCAGCCAGAGCGTGCCCGGCTCGGGCACCACCGCGACCGAGGCCACTCCCGAGTCGAAGGCGAAGGCGGTGGCCGACACCGCGCCATCCAGGACCAGCGACGAGATGCTCCCGTCGTCGAAGCCCACCGTGGCGACCGCGAGGCCGCCCGGCGCGAACAGGGCACGCCGACCGTCCACGTTCTGCCCATTCCGATATGAGTCGATGTCGGCCTCGAACACGAGCAGCTCGCCCGGGTCGAAGTGCTCGAAGGCCCAGGCGATCACCGACACGCCGCGACGGTCGTTGCGGCGGTCCCCCGCGGTCAGGCTCGCTCCCACCGTCGCCTCGGTGGCGACGTGGGCCTCGCGCCCGGCCGGGCGCGAGGTCAGGTCGGCGACGAAGTCGAAGAAGAAGCCGTCCGCGTCACCGATGCTGAGGGTGAACGACCGGATCGCCTCCGAGCCGGAGGACGTATTGCCCAGGCTGAACTGGGGGACGTTGAAGTTGTTCTGCATCTCGCCCGGACCGATGGTGAGCGTCCAGGCCGGCGCGGCCACGGCGGCCTGAGGGCCTCCGGCCAGCGCCACGAGGAATGCGGCCAGGGCCGCGGATCGCCAATTGCGCACGACGAGCTCCGGGCCGACGGGTCCGAACCCGATCGGCCTGCTGCCCCGCGCCCTCCCCGAGCGAGGTCCGTCCACGAATCTCGACAATCGTATCGGAGAACGAGCTGGATTCTTGACGGCTCGTTCGCACGCGTCGCACGCGGATGGAGCGGCCTCTTGCGATCCGCCTGCGCGCGCAACAGGTCTCGCGCGCCCGCATCCGATCGGCAGCGCCCGCGTCGCTCAGAGCAGCGAGAGGACGTGCTCGGCCTTGCTGACCTCGAATGCCATCGGCTTCTCGACCTCGAGCGCGGACACCTTGGCGTCGTCGGCGATCAGGGCGAAGCGTTGCGAGCGCACACCCATGCCGGCGCCGCTCGCGTCCATGTCGAGCCCCAGTGCCTTCGCGAACTCGCCGTTGCCGTCGGCCAGCATGGTGATCCGGTCGGCGCCGGCCTGCTTGCCCCAGGCGTCCATCACGAAGGCATCGTTCACCGCCATGCACACGATCGCGTCGACGCCCTTGGCGAGGATCGGATCGGTGTGCGCGACGAAGCCGGGAAGATGCTGGGCCGAACAGAGCGGGGTGAAGGCGCCCGGCACGGCGAAGAGCACGACCTTCTTGCCGGCGAAGAGCTCCTTCGTCGTCACGGACTGCATCTTGCCGTCCCTCATCACCTTGAGGCTGCCGACCTCGGGAAGCGCGTCTCCAACCTGGATCATCCTGTCCTCTCCTGCACACGGGTTGCCGTCTGGCGACCGAACGTAGGACAGGGCACTGGCGGCGGGAACCCGCTGGCGCGCTGATGCCGCACCGGCCGCCGCGCGGGCCAGCCGCAGCGGCCCAAGCCGAGGGGCCAGCCGGCCGATGCGGATCGGAACGAACGGCGAGCCGGCCATCGGCAAGCCCGCGCAACCTTCGATCGGTCCGTGGGTTGAAGCTGCATCGACGGGAGCCACAGACGAGAGCCCGCCGTCCCCGACACGAACCACCCGGATCCCCCGGGATCCGACATCCGGAGAGCCAGCCATGACGAATCCCGAGACGCTCCTTCTCGCGCGCAGCCTGGGGTGCGCACGGTTCCAGGTCCGATGCCGTCCCAGCGGGACGCTCCTCGCGGTGACTGCGCTCGTGCTCGGAGCCGGAACGGCCTGGGCCGAGGACGACACGACCGAGACCGGGACGAGTCGCGGATACGAGGCCCAGAAGACCTACACCAACCCGGACGGCGAGGCGTACACGGTCGATCGGTCGGGCACCTGGACGAAGACCGAGGACGGCTACGAGGTCGACCGCCAGCGGACGGTCACCAACCCCGAGGGCGAGTCCCGCACGACCCGCACCGAGGGCGGCGGCACGGCGACCCGCGACGAGGACGGCTCGCTCGCCGTCGACCGATCGCGCACGACGACCGGACCCGAAGGGCGCTCGCGGACCGTCGAGAACGCGGGCCGGTTCGAGCGTGGCGAGGACGGTGCCGAGTGGACGCGAGACAAGAACGTGCGCAATTCCGAGGGCGGAGGCTGGTCGCGGACCACCGAGGGCCGAGCGCAGCGCGACGGCGAGGGGGGCGGCACCTGGTCGTCCGAGTCGCAGGGAACCCGCACGAATCGCCACGGCGAGGAGCGGAGCTGGGAGAGCCAGCGCGGGGGCAGCTGGCGGCGCAACGACCAGGGAGGTCGCGACTTCCAGTCGTCCCGATCGACCACCGGAGCGCGGGGCCGGGGCGTCGACGTGGATCGACGACTCTCGACCTCGCGCGACGGTCGTGGGAGCCGGAGCTTCGAGGGAGGCGTCACACGCACCCCGCGGCGTCGCTAGTCGGGGCCCCACGGGGAGGCTCCGGCCCGTCGCCGGCCCCGGGCCGGGGCCCGCACGACACCGGTGGTCCGGCCCTCGCCAGGCTCTCGGGGCGGCGGGAATCGCCCTCCGGCGAGTTCCCGCTACCTTTGGCGGCTCGCTTCGCGAGCAGAAAGGAGAGCATGTTCATGGCCATGATCGGACAGCGTGAGCCGGAGTGGACGGCCACGGCCTACGTCAACGGCGAGGAGAAGACCATCTCGAGCAAGGACTACGCCGGCAAGTGGCACGTCCTCTACTGGTATCCCCTCGACTTCACCTTCGTGTGCCCCACGGAGATCAAGGGCTTCCAGCAGCACCTGAACGACTTCGACGACGACGGTGTCGAGGTGATCGGGTGCAGCACCGACTCCTACTTCAGTCACAAGGCCTGGTTCGCCGACCGTGAGACCTTCCCGGAGGAGATCACCCACCCGGTGATCGCCGACACCAACCACGAGGTCTCGCGTCTCTTCGGCGTGCTGAAGGACGACGACGGGGTCGCGTTCCGCGCCACCGTGATCGTCGACGACAAGGGCGTGATCCGCGCCTATCACGTGAACGACCTCTCGGTGGGGCGCAGCCCGGCCGAGATCCTGCGCACGGTGCAGGGCTTCCAGGCCGGCGGCCTCTGCGGCGCCGACTGGCAGAAGGGCGAGAAGTTCGTCGCCTAGCATGGAATCGGGGGGCGAGGGCCGATGCGCGCCCTCGCCCTCTCTCCCGCCATAGCCGCACCCAGAGGGGAGCCCGGGGATGAGCCGCCTCGAGAACGTCGACGGCGACAACTGGCGTGATTTCATCGCCTCGCCCACCGCCGTGCTGGTGCTCGGCAAGAGCGACTGCGAGAAGTGCGGCGAATGGAGCGCCGAGCTCGCCGAGAAGCTCGCGAGCGACGCCGGCTTCGGAACGGTGCGCTTCGGCAAGATGCTGCTCGATCAGCGCGGCCTCACCGACTTCAAGCGCGAGAACCCGTGGCTCGCCGAGCTCGACGTGCTGCCATACAACGTGATCTTCCACGAACAGGAGCGGGTGAAGAGCTTCGCCGGCGGCGGCTGGGACCGGCTCGCCAACCGGCTGCGACGCGTCGTCGAGGACGACGGCTAGTCAACCGATCCGCCGACGTCCGCACCGCCAGACGCCATCGCCTCCCGGCGCGCGTGGAAGAGCGCCAGGAAGCGGTGCTTGTACACACAGTCCACCTCCTCGAACCCCGCCTTCCACAGCCAGTCGAGCTGCTCCCGAAGCGAGGCGTCGCGGTCGAGGCTCTGGCGCCGCTCGATCGAATCGCGGATGCGCTGCTCGTCTTCGCAATGGCGCCGCACGTGCGCGAGCCAGCCGTCCCAGTAGAGCTTCCGGAGCCCCGGGGTCTCACCTCGCACCTGATCGATGTTCAGGAAGAGTCCGCCCGGGCCGAGGCGACTCCGGATTCCCGCGAAGAGCGCCTGCTTCTCGTCGTGCTCGAGATGGTGGATCGAGAGGCTCGAGATCACGAGATCGAAGGGCGCACCCGTCGGCTCGAGCTCTCGATAGTCGCGCCGGAGCAGCCGGAAGCGCTCGGGCGTCGCCGCGAAGCGCTCGCGCGCCATCTCCAGGAGATCGGCCGAGAGATCCCAGAGCTCGAAGCGGGCCTTGGGGAAACGTTCGGCCACGAAGCTGGAGAAGAGGCCGGTCCCGGCCCCGAGATCGAGCACCCGAAAGACGCGGTCGCTCGCGAAGGGGACGAGGGCCACCGCCGTCGCGAAGATCTCGTCGAAGCAGGGGATCGCCTGGCGCATCCACTGGTCGTAGTACGCCGCCGTGCGGCCGAAGGCCTGGTCGATCGGGGGCGCGCTCACAGCGGCTGGGCGCCGGGCACTCCGTCTTCGACGAGGAAGGACGCCACCGTCCGGATGGGCGACGTCGGGGCGAGCACGGTGTCGACCAGCCGGAAGTCGGCGATCGCCTCGTCGCGGCCGAGCGTGCAGCGAACGTAGCCCCGCTCGCGTCCGTTGAAGAAGTCGATGTGAGGCAGACCTTCGACCTGCTCGGCGGTCGAGACCAGCGACTC
>CAYYUT010000019.1:15328-16465 GCA_964474935.1 uncultured Spirochaetales bacterium | reverse complement strand
CCCAGCAGGGGGGCTTCGAGGCGGTCCGACTTCGCGACGTGGCCGAGAGCTCGGGCGTCGCCCTCGGCACCCTGTACCGTTACTTCCGGAGCAAGGAAGACATCCTGGTCTTCGCGCTCTCCGAGGAGATGGAGGCGCTCGAGGCGAGGATCGGCGAGGCCATGCCCGCCGCCGGCGAGCCCCGTCCCCGGCTCGCCCACTTCTTCGATACGGCGACGGGAGTCCTGACGGGCAAGCCCCATTTCGCGCGCGCCGTGCTGCGTGCCGTGGCCTCGGGCGAGCCCGAGACGACCACCCAGGTGGCGGCCTTCCATCTGCGGATCATGAAGCTCACGCGCGAGGCCCTGCGCGACCCGCGCGTTCCGGAGCGTCCCGAGCAGAGTGACCTCGACGCCCGTGTCGCGCTGATCCTGTCGCAGGTGTGGTTCGCGTCGCTGGTCGGGTGGGCGGCCGGTCTGCACACACCCGAGACCGTGCTCGAGCAGGTCGACTCGGCGGCCGCCCTGCTGCTCGGGGATTCCTGAAGAGGCGAACGACCAGGGAAGGCGACCCACTAGGGGGTTCGGGCTCGGGGCCCACGGCTCGGTGCCCTGGACCCGGGGCGCGTCGATCTCGGGTCGATCTGGCTGCGGCCCGAGGTCGTTCAGCCGGGGTCGATCTCGCCTCGCGCCACCCGCTGCGCCCAGGGATAGTCGGCCTTCCCGCTCGGCGATCGCTGCATCCGGCCGACCCAGTGCACCGCTCGCGGCACCTTGTAGCCCGCGATCCGGCTGCGGCAGTGCCCTGCGAGCGCCTCGAGGCCCGGGCGCTCACTGCCGCGCGCCTCGAGCACCGCGGCCACGCGCTGCCCCCAACGCTCATCGGGGACACCCACCACCACCGCGTCGAACACCTCGGGATGCGACTTCAACGCAGCCTCGACCTCCTCGGGAAAGATCTTCTCGCCCCCCGAGTTGATGCAGACCGAGCCCCGTCCGAACACGGTGATCGACCCGTCGGCCTCGATCGTCGCCATGTCACCCGGGAGCGACCAGCGCGTGCCATCCGCCTCGACGAAGGTCCGGGCCGTCTTCTCGGGATCGTTGTAGTAGCCGAGCGGCACATGACCCGAGAGCGCGACGCGTCCGACGAGCTCGA
>CAYYUT010000019.1:0-15318 GCA_964474935.1 uncultured Spirochaetales bacterium | reverse complement strand
GCCCGATCCCGGCTCGATCGGTTGAAGATCTTCGTCGAGCACGCTGGTGGAGGCGTTCATCTGGAAGCGGAGACCCTTGTCGGGCGACGATCCGGGCGCAGCGCTTCCCTGGAAGCCGGTCTCGGACGAGCCGAAGCTGTCGATCAGGATCAGGTTCGGGAGCTTCTCGGTGAGCGCGTCGCGGACGGCCCCCGAGAGGATGGCCCCGGCCGACGAGATCACGATCAGCGACGACAGGTCGAAGGCGTCGCTCTCGTGGAGCAGATCGGCGAGCGGCCGGGCCATCGCGTCCCCGACCAGCGACAGGGTCTGGACCCGTTCGCGCTCGACCGTCTCCCACACATCGCGCGGATCGAAGCGGGGCATGAGCACCGCCTTGCTGCCCTGCAGGAAGCTGATGAAGCTCCCGAGCTGGGCGGCCCCGTGGATCAGGGGTGGCGCCACCATCATCACCAGACAGGGCCGCTCCTTGGCACGCTCGGGTACGTCGGAGGGACGTTCGGGAGGCGGCCCGCCCGGATTGCCGCCGGCCATGCCCGCGAAGAAGATGTCCTCGTGACGCCACATCACGCCCTTCGGCATCCCGGTGGTGCCACCCGTGTAGATGATCATCTGGTCGTCGGGGCTGCGGGGAGCGAAGTCGCGCTTGGCCGAGGCGGCCGAGATCGCCTCCTCGTAGAGCGGCGCGCCCAGCGCGTCGAGCGGAGCCCGCGAGCCGTCGTCGACCGCGACCAGCGCACGGAGCTTCGGGAGCTCGGGACGCACCGCCGCGACGCGCGACGCGAACTCGCGCTCGAAGATCAGGACCGCGAGGTCGGCATCGTCGCAGAGGTAGCGAAGCTCCTCCTCGACGTAGCGGAAGTTGATGTTGATCGGCACCGCGCGCAGCTTGAAGGCCGCGATCATCGTCTCGAGATAGGGCGTACCGTTGCGGAGATAGAGACCGACGTGGTCGCCCGGTCCGATGCCGCACGACGCCAGGTGGTGGGCCGAACGATTGGCGCGCTCGTCGAGCTCTCGGTACGTGAGGCGTCTGTCGCCGCACACGAGCGCCTCGCGCTCGGGCACGGCGTCCACCACCGACTCGAACAGGTCCGCGAGGTTGTACTGCATGGCGCCCCTGTCGTCGGCGACCGTCAGACGGCCGCCTCGGCCATCGCCGCACCGATGGCGGCGAGCTGACGCTGTCCCGACCCGAGGGCCAGCTCGATCTGGCGCGCCCACAGGTAGTGTCGGTGGATCGGATAGTCGAGGTCGACTCCGATGCCTCCGTGCAGGTGCTGGGTGGCGTTGCCGATGACCTGCCCTCCCTCCGCCGCCCAGTACTTGGCGATGGCCACGGCCTCGTCGGCGAACTCGGCGTTGTCGAGGCGCCAGACCGCCTCGAGCGCGGTGAGCCGCATCGCGTCGAGGTGGATGTAGGCGTCGGCGGCCCGCTGGTGGACGGCCTGGAAGCTCCCCACCGGACGGCCGAACTGCTCGCGCTCGCTCACGTACTTCGAAGTGATGCGCAGGGCCCGGTCCGAGACGCCGACCTGCAGGGCACAGAGCCCGATGGTCGCGCGGGGCATGAGCCACCGGAGGGCCGCCTCACCGGTGTCTGGCGCCGCCAGCACTTCCGAGGCCGGAACCCTCACCCCGTCGAGACGCACGTGCGCGGTGGGCTCGCGGTGGGTCATCGCCACCGGCTCGAGGGCGACCCCCTCGGCCCCGGGGTCGACCAGGAAGAGGCCGATCCCCGCACCCGGCGTCCGGGCAGGCACCAGGATCCGTGCGGCGAGGCCCGCCCCGGGCACACAGAGCTTGCGGCCGTCGAGCCGGAACTCACCGGCGTCGGGACGCGCCTGGGTCGACGGTCGCAGCGGATCCTCGGAATCCTCTTCCTGGAGCGCGGCGGTCAGGATCGCCTCGCCGCTGGCCACACGGGGCAACCACCGTCCCGCGAGCTCCGAGCTGCCGAACCCGGCGATGGGGAGCGCGCCGAGCACCAGGGTCGGCCAGGCCGGCACCGGGGCGACTCCGCGGCCGAGCTCCTCGAGCAGGATGGCGAGCTCGAGCAGTCCGAAACCCATCCCGCCGTGCTCTTCGGGGATCGCGACACCGAGCAGGTTCGCCTTGGCGAGTGCGCGCCAGAGGTCGGCGTCGAAGGCCGCGTCCTCGGCCTCGAGGGCCTTCGAGCGATCGTGACCCACCAGGTCGCCCACGATCCGGGCGGCGAGCTCGCGCAGGCTCTCCTGCTCCTCTCCGAACGTGAAATCCATCTCGGGCTCCTCGCGGCCTCAGCTCTTGTAGTTGGGAAGTCCGAGACCAGCCATGGCGATGATGTCGCGCTGCACCTCGTTGGTACCGCCGCCGAAGGTCAGGATCAGGGTGGCGCGATAGCGCATCTCGAGATTCCCGCGGAGCACGGCCTCGGGCGAGCCGCGCTGGATCGCCCCGATCGGCCCCAGGACCTCCATCAGCATGCGGTAGGCCTCGACGTAGAACTCGCTCGAGTAGACCTTCACCGCGGAGGCGTCGGCCGGATTCAGGCTGCCGCGGGTGAGCGCCCAGGCCTGCTTCCAGTTCATCAGCTTCAAGGCCTCGAGCTTGGCGCGCACCTTCGCCAGATGGAGCTGGACCCAGGGCTCCTCGATCACGCGACGGCCGTCCCGCTCGGTCTTGGATGCCCAGTCGCGCACTTCCTCGAAGAGACGCTCGCAGGGGCCGACCGGCGCGAGCGAGACGCGCTCGTGGTTGAGCTGGTTGACGATCAGCGACCAGCCTCCGTGCTCCGGACCCACGAGATTGCCGGCCGGGACGCGGACGTCGTCGTAGAAGGTGGTGTTGGTGCTGATGCCGCCCACCGTGGGAGTCGGGGTGAGACGGAAGCCCTCGGCGTCGGTCGGCACGATGAGGATCGAGATGCCGCGATGCTTGGGGGCGTCGGGGTCCGTCCTGGCGGCGAGCCACACGTAGTCGGCGAAGTCGGCCAGGCTCGTATAGACCTTCTGGCCGTTGATGACGTAGTCGTCGCCGTCACGGAGGGCACGGGTCTTGAGCGAGCCGAGATCGGTACCCGCCTCGGGCTCGGTGTATCCGATGCAGAAGTGGCACTCGCCCCGCATGATCCGAGGCAGGTATTCCTCGCGCTGCGCGTCGGTCCCGAACTGCATCAGCGTCGGACCGACGGTGTTGAGAGTGAGAAAGGGGATCGGGAAGCCGGCGCGCTGCGACTCGTCGGCGAAGAGATACTGTTCGATGGGCGAGCGTCCCTGCCCACCGTATTCCTTGGGCCAGCCGATCCCGAGCAGACCGTCGCGCCCCATCTGGCGGAGCGCCTTCTGGTACTCGGGCCCCCCGCCCTCCGAGCCCTGGATCTCGTCCAGCAGCTCAGGCGTCATGATCTTGGCGAAGTAGCCGCGCATCTCGTCACGGAAGGCGCGCTGTTCCGGGCTCAGATCGATGCGCATCTCGCTCTCTCCTGGGCTATTGCGTGGTGGGCCGGCAATCTCGCTGGGCACGGTTTTAGAACGTGTTCTACCATGCAGCGGACCCATGCGTCGAGCGATTCCGGACTCGGTCGAGCCCGGTCGACGCGGGCGCCCACGCGGCCCATGAAGGGCAGGTCGCCCACGTCGGGGCGACGGGCATCGGTCGCAGAGGGGGCGTCGGTCGCACACGGACCCCGGCCGAGCACACAACCCAGGAAACCCAGAGAATCGGGAGAGCAGAATGAAAGTCGTGGTGGATTACGACCTTTGCGAGGCGAATGCGGTCTGCATGGCGGAATGTCCCGAGGTCTTCGAGGTCGACGACGACGACAACCTCCAGATCCTGATCGAGGAGCCCGGCGAAGAGCTCCGCGCCAAGGTCGAAGCCGCGGTGCGGCTCTGCCCGAAGCAGGCGATCCGGCTCGATCAGGGCTGAGCCCGTCCGGGGACCGACACCGGACACGTCGAATCGAACCAACTGAACCAACTGAACGATTTCAACGCACTGATCGTATTGTACGTATGGACCTGAACGACTCGCCGGCCGAGGCCCGCTTCCGCGCCGAGGTGCGGGCCTTCCTCGCGGCCGAAGCGCCACGCGAGGCGCCCGATTTCCACGATGCCGAGGGGGACGAGGCCCTCCGCATCGAGCAGGCGCGTTCCTGGCAGGCGACCCTCGCCGCGCACGGGTACGCGGCGCTCACCTGGCCCGAGGCCTACGGTGGGCGCGGACTCGGTCCGATCGAGCAGATCATCTGGAACCAGGAGCTCGCCCGGGTCGGCCTCGGCCTCTCGATCTTCGTGGTGGGCATCGGGATGGCCGGGCCCACGATCATCGCGCACGGCGACGAGGCGCAGAAGCAACGCTATCTGCGACCGATGCTCGAGGGCCGTGAGATCTGGTGCCAGCTCTTCAGCGAGCCGGGGGCCGGCTCCGACCTCGCGGCGGTGGCGGCCCGCGCCGTCCGTGACGGCGACGGATGGGTGGTGACGGGACAGAAGACCTGGTCGTCGGGAGCACACTACTCCGACCTCGGGATCCTGCTGGCACGCACCGATCCGGGCGTGCCCAAGCATCGGGGCATCACCTACTTCGTGTGCGACATGCGGGCGCCCGGAGTCGAGATCCGACCGCTCCGGCAGCTGAACGGATCGTCGCACTTCTGCGAGGTCTTCCTGAACGACGTCCGGATCCCGGACGCCGACCGCCTCGGGCCCGAAGGCTCCGGATGGCAGGCCGCGATGACGACCCTGATGAACGAACGGATGGCGCTCGGAGGCCTCGAAGGGACCTTCCGGATCGAGAACCTGCTCGAGCTCGCGCGGCGCTCCGGTCCTCTCGACGATGCGACCCGTGTCGAGTTGGCGCGGCTGTTCGGCTGGTGCAAGGCCCTCGAGCTCCTGAACAAGCGTGTGATCACCAAGCTCGGTCGGGGCCAGATCCCGAACGCCGAGAGCTCGGTCATGAAGCTCGCCGTGGCCCGCATCCTGTCGCGCAGCGCCGACCTCGGTCTCCAGCTCCTCGGGCCCGAGGCCCTCGAGCGTCAGGGCGACTGGCCGCAGCAGTTCCTGTTCGCGCCCTCGATGCACATCGCCGGCGGGACCGACGAGATCCAGAAGAATGTCGCCGCCGAACGGGTGCTGGACCTGCCGCGCGAGCCTCGTCTCGACAAGGACGTACCCTTCGAGTCCCTACGTCGCTCGTAGCGGGATCGCGCCGGTCGGGGCGTCGAACCGCCGATCGACGACAGCCCCGGCGAATCCTCGATAGACTGGAACCACCGTGCGCGACATGAGCCAGAGTGCGACCCGCTACGAAGTGCGGTGCCACCGCTGCGACGTGAGCTTCCCGATCGGAACGAAGCGCTGCGTCCACTGCGGGGGCCGCATCGGAGACGCCTCGTTCGAGGCACTGACCCTGGGCGGCGACGACGGGGTGAGCGTCGATGCCGAGAGCTCCACCGAGCAGTCGATCGAAGAGCGCGCGAGCGAAGCCGGGGGCGAGCCGAGCGGTCCCGCTGGTGCCGGTGGGGCCGGTCGGTTGGCGCGCTCGGGGACCGCGCTGGTGTGGATCCTGATCCTGGCGGCATCGTTCCTGACGCGACTCTGCCAGGGGGAATAGCCGGCGCCGCCCGGCGCTCCGGCCCAGACGCGGGCCTCTCGCGGGCCTCTCGCCCGCGAGGGTGCCGTCGGGGCACCCTGGGACGAGGCTGGAACCGGGCACTAGATCCCGAGCGCGTCGGCGACCCGCCGGCGCTGGTCGACCGGATCCCCGAGCAACAACTCGTTCGCCTTGGAACGCTTCAGGAACAGATGGGGATCGGCCTCCCAGGTGATTCCGATGCCCCCGTGCACGTGGAGGTTGCCGGCCGCACAGGCCGCGAAGGTCTCGTCGGCCGACGCCTTGGCGAGGCTCGCGGCGAGCGCGAGCTCGGGATCGTTCTCGGCCGCGGCCCAGCTCGCCCAGAGCACGAGCGACCGCGTGCCTTCGAGCTCGAGCAGGAGATCGGCGAGCCGGTGCTTCACGGCCTGGAACGAGCCGATCGGGCGCGCGAACTGCACGCGTTCGCGCGCGTAGGATACGGCCGCCTCGAGGCTGCGCTCGGCGCCCCCGAGGCTCTCGGCCGCCAGCGCCACGCGGGCCCCGACCAGGGTCTGCTCGAGCGTCTCCGCAGCGGTGCCGGGCGCATCGAGACGACGGGCGGCCACCCCGTCGAAGCTCAGATGGGCGAGCGCGCGGGTGGCATCGAGGGCATCGACCGAGGTCGTCTCGAGCCCGGGAGCATCCGCGTCGACGGCGAACAGACCGAGCCCCTGCCGACCGCGGCTTCCGGGCTCGCGCGCCACCACGATCACCAGATCCGCCGTCCGACCGTCGAGCACGTAGCGTTTCGTGCCCGAGAGATGCACCTCGTCGCCCGGGCCCGAGGCCTCGAGCGCCACCTCGGCCGGGTCCCAGCCGGCGGACGGGCCGGACCGGGCCGACGGGGTGGAGGGCGGAGCCCCGCCCCGGGGCTCGAGCCAGGCGACCGTCGCGCGACGTTCGCCCGAGGCGAGGGCCGGAAGGAGCGACTCACGTTCCTCGGGCCTGGCGCCCCGGTCGACGAGCGCGGCTCCGAGACAGACGCTCGACAGGTAGGGAACACAGGCCAGCGAGCGTCCGAGCTCCTGCATCACGATGGCGGTCTCGATCGCCCCGAAGCCCTGACCACCGTACGCCTCGGGGAGCGCGATCCCGGGCAGGCCCAGCTCCACCGACATCTGCTTCCAGAGCGAGCGGTCGATCCCGTCGGGTGTCGCCATGTGGCGCCGGACGGCCGAGGTCGGACTGTGTTCGGCCAGGAAGCGGCGCAGCGTGTCGCGAAACGCCTCCTGCTCGTCGGAGAGGGCGAAGTCCATCCAGCGGGTGGGGCCGCGAGCGCCTAGTGCTCGGGCGTGAACTCGACGGGCATGCTCTTGATGCCTGCGAGGAAGTTCGAACGCAGCCGCCGGACCGGGCCCGCGAGCCGCATGTCGGGGAAGCGTTGCATGATCTCCTCGAAGAGCACCCGGATCTCGAGCCGCGCCAGGCTGGCTCCCAGACAGAAGTGCTCGCCGATCCCGAACGAGAGGTGGTTGTTCGGGCTCCGGGTGATGTCGAAGCGATGCGGATCCTCGAAGACATCCTCGTCCCGATTCACCGAGGGGTAGTACATCGCGAGCATGTCCCCCTTCGAGATCTGCTGACCGTGGAGCTCGAGATCCTGGGTCGCGGTGCGGCGGAAGTAGCTCACCGGCGGCGAATAGCGGAGCATCTCCTCGACGGTGGTCGACATGAGGGACGGGTCGTCGGCGAGACGCTGCTGCTGGTCGGGATGGGTCATCAGGTTGTACATCCCGTGGGCCGTCAGATTCCGGGTGGTCTCGTTGCCGGCCACGTTCAGGATCAGGAAGAACGAGTCGAACTCCTGCTCGGTGAGCTTCTCGCCGTCGAGCTCGGCGTCGAGGAGCACGGTCACGAGGTCCTGCATGGGCTCGATGCGCCGCTTGTCGGCGAGCTGGTGGGCGTAGCCGTACATCTGGGCAGCCGCCATCTGACCGTCTTCCTTGCTGGTGGTGAACTCGGGATCGTCGAAGCCGATCAGGCGGTTCGAGAGCTCGAAGATCATGTGCCGATCTTCCTGGGGCACGCCCATCATCTCGACGATCACCTGCAGCGGCAGCTCGGCCGCCACGTCGGTCACGAAATCGCATTCGCCCTTGTGGGCGATCTGGTCGAGGATCTTGGTCGTGACGGCGCGCACGCCACGCTCCATCGCGGCCACCATCCGCGGCGTGAAGCCCTTGCGCACGAGCTTCCGGTACTTGTTGTGCTGCGGCGGATCCATGTTGATCAGCAGGGTCTGGAGCATCGTGAGCGCGTCGCCCTCGTAGTGCTCGATGTTGGTGCCCTGCGCCGACGAGAAGAGCTTCGGGTTCTTCGACATGAACACCACGTCCGCGTGGCGCGTCACCGCCCAGTAGGCACCCGGGTAGTCCGGCATCGGATGCCGGTAGACCGGGTGGTTCGCCCTCAGGTAGTCGAACATGTGATGCGGAACCCCATCGACCCACACGTCGGGGTCGTAGAGGTTCACCTGGTCGAGGCGGGTGCAGGGCTCCATGGGATCTCTTCGCGCTCCTCTCGGAAGGCCGCGAGCGGGCGCTCTCGCGACGGCGCTGGGTGCTCAGATCCGGTCTTCACGCCGGTCCCGAGACTTGTCTCGACGCCGCGGCGGTCTCACCGGTTGTCACAGCAGCTGGAACGTGTTTCAATTTTTTAGTCCGGCGAGCCCTTTGGCGCATCCGAAGGTCCCGTCGAGGGAAAAATTAGAACACGTTTCATTCTTGGATGCAAGCGATGGGCGGGGCAGCCGCGATCGTCGAAGCGGCCGGCGATTGCGGGTGATCGGCGCCGGATCCGGCCAGGGCGACCGAGGGCTCCGTGCCCCGGAATCGCGGTAGGCGGGGCGCCCGCGCCGATCGCGGGCCCGACCGGGCCGCACCCCGCGAGGCACGCTCCCCGGTATCGCGAGCGTCGGGGTCTCGGGAAGCGGGAGGACAGACGGTGGCGAGCGAGCATCTGATCGTCGAGCGGGATGGCCCGGTGGTCGTCTGCACCATGAACCGGCCCGAGGCCCGCAACGCCTTCAGCCCCGAGATGCTCTGCCGTCTGTGGGACGCCTGGCAGATGATCGACGCGGATCCCGACATCCGCTGCGCGATCCTGACCGGCGGCACCGAGACCTTCTGCTCGGGCATGGACCTGAAGGCCGCGGCGGCCGGCAATCCGGACGACGAGTGGACCCCACGGTTCCGGGAGGATCCCGACCTCCACTGGAAGGCGCTGCTGCGTCACCACCGTCTGACCAAGCCCCTGATCGCCGCCGTCGAGGGCTCGGCCATCGCCGGCGGGACCGAGGTGCTGCAGGCCACCGACATCCGGATCGCGGGCGAGGGCGCGCGCTTCGGCATCTCGGAGGCGCGCTGGGGACTGTTTCCGCTCGGGGGCTCGACGGTCCGGCTCCGTCGCCAGATTCCCTATACGCGTGCCGCCGAGATCCTGCTGACGGGTCGACATCTCGACGCCGCCGAGGCGCTCGAGATCGGGCTGATCGGTCGCGTCGTGCCGGATGGACGGGCACTCGCGGAAGCCCGCGACGTGGCAGCCCAGATCGCCGCGAACGGACCGCTGTCGGTCCAGGCGATCATGCGCTCGCTTCGCGAGACGGAAGGTCTCTCCGAGGAGGAGGGGCTGCGCATCGAGCTCCAGATCGGCCTGCCGATCTTCGGCACGTCCGACGCGCGCGAGGGTCCGCGGGCATTCAAGGAGAAGCGGAAACCCGAGTTCCAGGGCAGGTAGCCGGCGGCCGCGTCCATTCACGTCCATTCGCGTCCACCCGTTCCAGTGCCTCAGTGCGCCTCCGCGCGGCCCGGCGCCTCCGTGCGGGTCTGCGCGTCCCACTGCCCCAGTGCGCGTCCGGATGGCCGGGCCGGAGAACGAACGGCCCGTCGCTTGACAGCCCTCGTGCGTGCTTAGGGTTCTCCCACGAACGTCGCACCGTCTACGCCGCAAGACCTCGTGGCCGCGGCGCGCAGGGCGGCGGGACGTCCGGCGGAGGAACCCACATGGCATTTCACCCTTCGACACGACCCGGTGACATCTGGGAGGCGTTCGATCAGCTCCGACGCGATCTCGGTGTGCTCGGCGCGAGGGCGCCGAGGGCGCGCGCGGCTGCGGCCGTCCATCCCCTGATCAATCTGTACGAGAACGCCGAAGGCCTGCTGCTCACGGCCGAGGTGCCGGGTGTCGCACCCGACGACCTCGACCTGCGCATCGAGACGAATCGGGTGACCCTGCGAGGCGAGCGACGGGCGAGCACCGAGCAGGCGGGCGACGCGAGCGTGCATCGGCGCGAGCGAGCCACCGGCCGCTTCGCACGCAGCGTCGAGCTCCCGACCGAGATCGACCCCGATGCGGCCGAGGCGCGTTACCGACACGGCATCCTGAGCGTCCAGCTCCCCAAGCACCCGGAACGGCGCCCGCGCCAGGTGAAGGTGCAGACGAGCTAGGAGGACCCCATGACGATCGAAGTACGACACCCCGAGGCGAACCCGGAACCGGCGACCGGAGAGGTCGAACGCCAGGATCCGGCGCAGGTCGCCCGAGAGGGCACCCGCCCCGGCTGGGTCTTCCGACCCGATGTCGACATCGTCGAGCGCGAAGACGCATTCGTGGTGGCGGCCGACCTTCCGGGCGCGGCCGAGGCCGATGTGCACATCGAGCTCCGAGAAGGCATGCTGCTCCTGGATGCGAAGCCCCGGCACGACAGTCTCGAGAGCTGGCGCCCCGTCTATCGCGAATACGAGAGCGGCGGCTTCCACCGCGAGTTCGGCATCTCGGACGAGATCGACCGGGACGCCATCGAGGCCCGGATCCGGAACGGGGTCCTCGAGCTGGTTCTCCCCAAGGCGAGACACCACACGCCCCGACGGATCGAGGTCCAGGGGCTCTAGGATCGGGCCCGCGAGCCGCTGGCTGCTCGCGGGCTGCGTCCTGGGCCCCGCGCTGGCCTGCTCCGACGAGGCCCGCATCGAGGCGCCCCGCACCGCGGCGGAGCCCGCCGCGGCCGTCCCCGTGGAGCGACCTCGCGAGCCCGCTCCCGCCTGGATCGATCGCATGCACCGGGTGCTCTTCGGTGCGGAGACGATGGCGGGCCAGGGCCGCTTCTGGATGCGCCAACTCGACCGCAAGGAGCTGGAATTCGAGCTCACCTGGCTTCGCGCCGTCGAAGGCGAGGTGGTCCGTACCCTGATCGAGCTCCGCGACCTCGAGACCGACGAGCTCGGCGTGGTGCGTTTCGTGTCGAAGCCGGACGGAACGATCGAGCAGTGGGCCTGGATCCCCGAATCGCGACGGCTCCGACGCTATGGCGGGATCCAGCCGCGCGATCCCTTCCTGGCGAGCGAGTTCACCTACGAAGACCTCGGCCTGATCCTCTCGGGCGAACGCCGCGAGGGCGAGGCGCGACTGACCCGACGCGACGGCACCGCCACCGTGACGGTCGAGAGCGGTCCCTACCACTACTACGGCCGGGTGGTGACCGAGCTCGACCGGGGGTCGAGCCGCCCCCTCCGCGTCGATTTCTACGACTTCACCGGAGCCCCGGTGCGCGAGGAGCGGTTCGACGAGGTACGCGAAATCGAGGGGAAGCGTCTCGCCACCCGCATCTCGATCCGCGATCTCTCGACCGGAGAGGCCAGTCGTCTCGAGTTCAGCGACGTGCGCTTCCCGGAGGCGAGCGATCTGATCCGCGACAACCGCACGCTCGAGCGGGTGCTCCGCACCCACGATCGCATCGCGCCCTTGCTGCTGGTCGGAGGCGCCGAGGCCGACGAGGCGTCGGCCGGCGGCTCACCCCTCGCGCGACTCTCCGGTCCCTAGGGAATCCGGGGCTTCTCCATCAGGCCCTTGGCGGCCTCGTCGGCGGCGTCGGCCGCCGAACCGGCGGCATCGGCCGCCGAACCGGCGGCATCGGCCGCCGAACCCGCCGCGCCTTCGGCCAGGTCGGCCGCCTCGGCCTGCGCCTGGACCATTCCCTTCTTGGCGTCGTCGAGCGCCCGGGCCACTTCTTCGTTGTCGGGGTCGATGCCGACCGCTTCGAGACAGACCGGCACGGCCTTCTGGAACTCGGCGGCTGCCACCAGGTCGAGACAACGCTGGCTGGTGGGATGGATCGAGGCAGCCGTCTCGCCGTGGCCCGGCTCCCCGGCGGCCATGCCCGACTCGTCGCTGCCGGCTCCAGCCGGGGGCGTGGCCGCCACGTCCGGCGTGCCACTCCCGCTCTCGCCGCCGCCTCCGCATGCGAGCACGAAGCTCAGGGCCAGGCAGCCGAAGGTCGCTTGAAGCTTCCTCATCTGATTCTCCTCTTCGTCGCTGGCATTCGCGACACGTCGGCGCAACGCTACCACGTCGACAGGCAGCCCGAAGCCGTCACCGGGCCCCGGCCCGGATCGCGTGCGACGGGCGCGTGCGTGAAGAGGGAGGCAGCGCGGGGATGCGAATCGTGGAGCCGCCGGAGCCCGCGCAGCGGACCGATCGGCGAGACCGGCAGGGTCGGCCGAGCGGGCAGGCCCGGCGAGGTGTGCAGAAGTGGACGAGGCAGGCCATTCCCGGCACGGCCGTCGCTCTGCTCGCGGCCAGCCTGCTGGCCTGCGGCGGGGCCTACTACAGCGCCTGGGAGTCGCTCGGGCGTCACAAGCGCGACATCCTGGTGCAGCGGGTACGCGCCGGCCAGGCCGATCAACGCGAGGCCGAGGCCCAGATCCTGAGTACCTACGAGCTCTTCCAGGAGGCGACCGGCTTCCAGGGGGGCGAGCTCGAGAGCTTCTACGGCCGGATGGACCGGGCCTACGAGAAGAGCGAGGCCCGGGCCGCCGACGTCCGCAGCCGGATCGCCACGATCGACGGCGTGGAGGGTCGCCTGTTCTCGGAATGGGAGGGCGAGCTCGGCGAGATCCAGAATCCCGAGCTCCGCGAGCGCAGCGCGGGCCAGCTCCGCCAGACCCGCGATCGCTATGCCGAGCTGATCGCCAGCATGCGCCGCGCCGAGCAGCGCATGGATCCGGTGCTCGGCGCCTTCCGCGACCAGGTGCTCTTCCTCAAGCACAACCTGAATGCCAGCGCGATCGCCTCCCTCGAGGGGACGGCCGTCGGGCTCGAGGCCGATGTCGAGGCGCTGGTGCGCGACATGCAGGCGTCGATTCGGGAGGCCGAGAGCTTCCTCGCGAGCCTCGACGGCTGAGCCCCCGGGCCCGGCGACTCGCCGAGCCGCCGTGAACCATCGCGCTGCGGACGCCCGTTCCCAGGAGCTCGGAATCGATCGCGAGGGCGGGCCTGCGCGGCGGCGAGCGCACCGGCGTGTCGCTGCGGTCCGAGAACGCGTCCGAAGGCAGGCGAATTCCTGAAACAGGCGACTAGAACGTGTTATAAAAACGCCTCCGCTGCAGGGCACCAGAGGTCGCCCTGGCGGCCACGCCGCGCGAGACGTTGCCGTTGCGGCGTGAGACCACCCGTCGGGAGACCGAGGAGTCCGAAGCCGCGCGTGCAGAGCATCACGAGAGAAGAGCTCGAGGCGAGGCTCCGCGAGTACGTGGGCAAGCCGACCGGGCCCCCGGCCGCCGGCCTCGACCCGGTGAACGCGCCCATGATCCGGCATTGGTGCGACGCCCTCGACGATCGCAACCCGATCTACACCGACCCGGCGGTCGCGGCCGACACGGTCCACGGAGGCCTCGTGGCCCCGCCCACCATGTTGCAGGCCTGGAGCATGCGCGGCGCGCAGATGGCGCGGCCCGACCCGGCGCTCGCGGGCAAGGATCTCCAGAACGATCTGCATCTCTTCCTGACCGACGCCGGCTACCCCTCGGTGGTGGCGACCAACTGCGAGCAGGAGTACACGCGGTATCTGCGACCCGACGACGAGATCCGCGTCACCACCGTGATCGAGTCGATCTCGGAGCAGAAGGCCACCGCGCTCGGGATCGGATACTTCATCGACACCCGCACCACCTTCCGCGACGCGCGGGACGAGGAGGTGGGCTGGATGACCTTCCGCGTGCTCAAGTTCAAGCCGAACGAGATGCCGGCCGCGGCGACCGGGGACGCCGCGGAGTCTGGCGCGGCGATGTCGGGCCGACCCGTCCGCCTGCGCCCAGCCAAGGGCCACGACAACGCCTGGTGGTGGGACGGCCTCGAGCGCGGCGAGCTCCTGATCCAGAAGTGCACGCAGTGCGGGGCGATGCGACATCCGCCGCGCCCGATGTGTGGTGTGTGCCAGTCGCTCGAATGGGAGGGGGTCGCCTCCGCGGGGCGGGGCAGCGTGTACAGCTTCACCGTGCTCCACCACCCGAAGGTACCGGGCTACGAGTATCCGCTCGTCGTCGCCACGATCGCGCTCGACGAGGGCACCCGCCTCGTGTCCAATCTCGTCGACGTCGCACCCGAGGAGGTGTCGATCGGGATGCGCGTGGTCTGCTCGATCGACGCGGTCGACGACGAGATGAAACTGCCCCTCTTCCGCCCGGAGCCTCGCTCGTGAGCGCCGCGGCCCGGTCCTTCCGGAGCCCGCACTTCGACGACGTCTCGGTGGGCGACGAGCTGCCGCCGCTCGACGTCCCGATCACGGCGAGCCTGATCGTCGGCGGCGCGATCGCGTCGCGCGACTTCATGCCGGTGCACCACGACAAGACCGCCGCGCAGGAGCAGGGCATGGGCGACATCTTCATGAACATCCTCACCACGAACGGTCTCGTCGGGCGCTACGTCACCGACTGGGCCGGCCGCGACGCCTTCGTCCGACGGGTGGCGATCAAGCTCGGCGCGCCCAACATGCCAGGCGACACCATGAAGATGCGCGGAAAGGTGGTCGAGAAGGACGTCGAGGCCGGGAGCGTCCGGGTCGACCTCGCCGGGAGCAACTCCTGGGGCGACCACGTCACCGGAAGCGTCTGGGTGGCGCTCCCGCGAGAAGGCTCGGCGTGAGTCATCCGCTCCACGATCGCGCGGCCATCGTCGGGATCGGCCAGACCGAGTTCTCGAAGAACTCCGGACGTTCGGAGCTGCAGCTGGCGGCCGAGGCGGTCACCGCGGCCCTCGACGACGCCGGGATCGAGCCCGAACGGGTCGACGGCATGGTCACCTTCACGCTCGACCACAACGACGACATCGAGGTGGCGCGGGCCATCGGGGCCGGCGAGCTCACCTTCTTCAGCCGCATTCCCCACGGTGGCGGCGCCGCCGTCTCGGTGGTGCAGCAGGCGGCCATGGCCGTGGCCACGGGCATCGCCGACTGCGTCGTCTGCTACCGCGCGCTCAACGGTCGCTCGGAGCAGCGCTACAGCCAGGGCGTGGCCTCCGGACCGACGACCAGCGACATGATCCACTGGGGCTGGTACATGCCCTTCGGGCTGCTGACTCCGGCTTCCTGGGTCGCCATGATGGCGCAGCGCTACATGCACGAGTACGGTGCCAAGGCCACCGACCTCGCCCAGATCGCGATCTCGACCCGCAACCACGCCGTCAACAACCCGAACGCCTTCTTCTACCGGAAGCCGCTCACGCTCGAGGAGCACCAGAGCGCGCGCCCGATCGCCGAGCCGCTCCGGCTCTTCGACTGCTGCCAGGAGACCGACGGAGGCTGCGCCTGCGTCGTCACGAGCGTCGAACGCGCTCGCGATCTGCGGCGCGATCCGGTGGTCATCCGAGGCATCGCCCAGGCCGCGGGCCGCGACCAGGAGGTGATGACGAGCTTCTACCGGGAGAAGC
>CAYYUT010000018.1:0-16595 GCA_964474935.1 uncultured Spirochaetales bacterium | reverse complement strand
GCGCAGGGGCGGCCCATCCGCATCGCGCGGAGCGGGCGCATCGACCAGGGCAGGACCGACGGGAACGACGAGAGCAACGGAAGTGACACGAACTCCTCCTCGGGGCACGCCGGCGGATTCGTCCGGCCCTCCATCGACCGAGCCTTCTCTCGGTCGAACCGCGGCGCGGTCCGACCGTCGGGCGGGCTGAGACGGAAGGCCCTCGACGGAGCGCAGCCGACACGCAGGCGTGTGCCGCATCCTACCCGGAAATGCGCGCGAACAGGACGAAAAACGGAGGGGGAACGATACGCCCGGCAGGGAGAGCGCGCCGGAGCCCCAGCGCACCGGGCGCAGGGCGAGGGCGTTCAGTCGTCCCCGCGGTAGCGCTCGAGGAACGCGTCGTAGTCGTCGAACCCGACCAGACGTTGCAGCTCCTCGAACTCGAGCAGGGCATCGGGAGGCGTGCCGTCGCGGAGCGCACCGAGCGCATCCTGCATCGCCCGGGCGGCGGTCGAGAGCAGTGTCAACGGATAGGCCGCGAGCTTGTAGCCGAGCCGGTCGAGGTGTTCGATCGGCAGGACGGGCGTGTCCCCGCCCTCGACCAGGTTCACGAGCTTCGGCCCCGGGACCTCGCGGGCCACGCGTTCGAGCTCTGCGACGGTCGCCGGCGCCTCCACGAAGACCACGTCGGCTCCGAGCCGGGCGAAGGCGCGGCCGCGCTCGATCGCCTCGTCGAGACCCAGCGTGGCTCGCGCGTCGGTCCGGGCCACCAGCACGAGGTCGCCCGCCTCCTCGCGCGCATCGAGGGCGGCCCGGACCCGGCGGAGCGCCTCGGCTCGATCGACCACCTGCTTGCCGCGTGTGTGGCCGCAGCGCTTCGGGGCCACCTGGTCCTCGATCATCATGCCGGCGAAGCCGGCGGCCGCGTAACCGAGGGTGGTACGTCGGACGTTCGCCGGGTTCCCGTAGCCGGTATCGGCATCCCCGATCACCGGAATCGACACCGCGCCGCAGAGATTGCGGCCATGGGCCACGACCTCGGCGTAGGAAGCCAGTCCGGTGTCGGGCATGCCGAGCTGGGTCGCCGCCACCGCGAACCCGCTCATGAAGCTCACCGGGAAGCCCGCCTGCTCGACGAGCCGCGCCGACAATGCGTCGAAGCAGCAGGGCATGACCACGAGCCCGGGCGCTTCGAGGATCTCGCGCAGTCGTTGGACGGGTCGCGTCATCGGCCGCCACGGTACCGCGAGGGAGGCACCGCGTCCGCCGCGGCGATCAGCCGGCGAGCACCTGCACGAGCACCTCGCGCTCGCCCGGGTGCCGTCGGTGCTCCCAGAGGTAGATGCCCTGCCAGGTCCCGAGGGCGAGCTTCCCCTCGACCACCGGGATCGAGAGCGAGGTGGCCGTCAGGGCCGCCCGGATGTGGGAAGGCATGTCGTCCGGTCCTTCCAGCGTGTGGGTGTAGGCGGGATCGTTCTCGGGCACCAAACGCTCGAGGAACCGCTCGAGATCGTGGCGCGCCGACGGATCGGCATTCTCCTGGATGGTGAGGCTCGCCGACGTGTGGCGAACGAAGACCGTGCACAGGCCTTCGTCGGCTCCCGACGCGCGCACCGCTTCGCTCACCGGTCCGGTGAGCTCGTGCAGGCCGGGGCCGGCGACGGACATCCGCAAGCGTCGGACCATGGGCCGACACTAGCAGGCGGGCGGGTCAGCGATGGACGAGGGTGCGGCGGCTGTCGTTGGGCGCGATGCCGATGCCCATCTCGATGGCCGAGCGGGCCGCGTGGCGCGCGAACTCGCTCGGTGCGACGCGCTCGAGCGGCCATTCGCGGCGCAGCACGGGGGATCCCTCGGGATCGGTATAGCCTTCGACCACCACGCAGCCGCAGTCCTCGTCGCCGCGCAGCACCACCTGGAGCCCCGCATCGGGCGTGGTCGATCCGTGGACGACGGCGACATCCGCCGGTAGAACGGGCATCCCCAGCGCGCGCTGCTGCTCGAGCTCCAGGGGATCGGCGTATTCACCGAGCGGCCACTCGGCCGCGCCGAGGTCCGAGAACACGAAGGACACGAACTCGGACGGCCCGCCATCCGGGTAGGCCACGTAGAAGGCCGAGTTGCGCAGGATGCGCGGGTGGGTCATCGACCCCATCGCCTCGCTGGCGTCCACGAGCTCGCGGGGCGCACCGCCGCAGGCGAGCAGGCCGAGCACCGCAGCCAGCCACACCACGGACCGCCCGATCCCCGGGATGGGCTGGAAGGGTCGAGAGAGGCTGGAAGCTTGCGTCGCGGTTTCGCTGCTCATGGAGCGTCTATCGGCGTGGTTCTGGCCCCGGCTTGAGCCCGAAGCGAGGCGGCGGCGGCGGAGCATGCGCCCGCCGCGACGGCGCATCTCCACGAGCCGGCAGGTAGCGTCCCGCGAAGCCGTCCGGCCCGACCCCGACGCGGCCCGG
Organism: uncultured Spirochaetales bacterium; assembly: GCA_964474935.1. Classification (GTDB taxonomy): domain Bacteria; phylum Myxococcota_A; class UBA9160; order UBA9160; family JAFDDA01; genus CAYYUT01. The sequence continues at coordinate 14,157 of CAYYUT010000018.1, read as the reverse complement.
CGCGCGTTCCCGTGCGAGCGCCACGATCCGATCGCGATAGTCGAGCCCGAGCGTGGCCGGATCGATCTCGGCCATCGCCCCCGGCAGCCGGGTGCGTCGCGTACGAGCCCCGTCGGCACTCCCGTCGCCACCGATGAAGTGATCGACGACGATCGCATCGCTGCAGGCGGCGAGCGTGTCGAGGAACCGCTCGGGCTCGGCAATCGGGTGCAGCGGCGAGAGCGTGGCGACGGTCGCGAGTCCGTGGGCCCGCAACGTCGCGAGCGCGGCGATGCGGGCCGCCACCGGGCTGGCGGGCCGGGGCAGACCGGGCAGACGATCGCGATCGGACTCGATCGAGACGTGCACCCGCAGATCGCAGAGCCCGGCGAGCCGACGCAGCCGCGCGGCGTACTCGACGACGCGCGCGTTGTGGGTCTGGACGATCAGCTGGTCGGGCGGCGCCTCGACCATCGCGTCGAGCAGGTCGCGCGTCACGCGATGCCGCCACTCGTGGGGCACGAAGGGATCGGTGGCGCTCGACAGGAAGATCGAGAAGCGTCCGTCGGGCGCGCGGCGCCGCGCGTGACGCCGCTCGCGCTCCCGCTCGGCGCGATAGCGCTCGGCCGCGTTCACGCGCACCTCCAGGAAGCTCCCCCACGAGCGCCCCCGCGAAACGAACGGGTTGTGCTGCACGTAGCAGGCCACCCCGCAGAGCGAACGGCCGAAGCTGCAGCCCCGATAGGGCTGGAGCGAGTGCGACACCACATCCGAGAGATAGCCCGAAGCGCGGGTCAGGATGCTCCGGACCGGGACCTCACGAACGTCCATCGCCGTCACGCCCCTCGGCCCGGGCGAGCCGCTGCGCGAGCGGCTCGCGCCAGGCATGGGCGAGGGCGTCGAGGGCGCAGGCCCGCCGCGCGCCGGCGAGATCGTCGCGGTCGTGGAACTGGAGCCGGAAGGCTTCGGCCACGCTGAGCTTCGCCGGATGCTCCGAGACGCGCTCGACGGCGTCGCCGGCCGCGAGCTCGCCCTCTTCGAGGACGCGCAGGTAGAAGCCGCAGCGGCCGCTCGCGACGAGCTGCTTCGGAAAGCTCGCCCGTCCCATCCGGATCCCCAGCTTGAAGCAGGGTGCGCGCGGTTGGCTCACCTGGAGGAGTGCGGACCCGATGCGGAGCGCGTCGCCGATCGCCACCTCCGTCTCCGTGAGACCCTGGACGGTGAGGTTCTCGCCGAACTGACCCCACGGGAACGTCTCGGGGTGCCCGAGTTCGTCCTGCCACGCGGCGTAATGCTCGAGCGGATAGGCGTAGACCGCCTTGTCGACGCCGCCGTGCGCCGCGAGATCGGCCTGGCCATCGCCTTCGAGGTTCAGGCGGCCGACCCGCACGCGACCGGACACGGGGCGCTTGAAGATTCCGGTGGAGATCTCGCGCCCCTCGTGGACCACGGTCTCCGGCTTCGCGACGCTGACGCCGACGAGCTGCACGGATCAGGCGTCGCGCGCCAGACGGACTCCGGTGAACTGCCAGCGAGCCGACGGAGGGAAGAAGTTTCGATAGGTCGCGCGTACGTGCGCGGCCGGGGTGACGCACGAGCCGCCGCGCAGCACCATCTGATTGCTCATGAACTTTCCGTTGTACTCGCCGAGGGCGCCCGCCGGCGGGCGCCAGCCCGGATAGGCGACGTATGGCGAGGCCGTCCACTCCCACACGTCCCCGTAGATCTGCTGCACGGCACCGGCACCTTCTGCATCGCCCGCCGCCACCGGATGGAGGGCCCCGGACTCGAGCAGGTTGCCGGTGCGGGGCGCGTGCTGCGCGGCGCGCTCCCATTCGGCTTCCGTGGGTAGACGCGCACCGGCCCAGCGGGCGAAGGCATCCGCCTCGAAGAAGCTCAGGTGGCAGACGGGATCCGAATCGATCAGCTCGCGGCGACCGCCCAGCGTGAACTCCTGCCAGTCGCGATCGAGCCGCTCCCAGTAGAGCGGCGCGGCGAGCCCTTCGCGCGAGACCCAATCCCATCCGTCCGAGAGCCAGAGCAGCGGATCGCGGTAGCCGCCGTCCTCGACGAAGGCACGGTACTCGGCGTTCGTCGCGGGTCGCGACGCCAGCTCGAAATCGTCGAGGTACACGCGATGGACGGGGCGTTCGTTGTCGAATGCGAATTCGTCGGGGCTGGCGCCGATCGGAAGGAGCCCCCCTTCGAACGACTGCCACGAGAGCGCCGCGACCGTTCGCGAGAGCCGCTCGCTCTGTTTTCGGTAGGCCGGGCGCAGCGGATTGCGCGAGAACAGGTGCTTCACGTCGGTGAGGATCAGCTCCTGGTGCTGCTGCTCGTGGTGACACCCGAGCTCGAGAACCGCCAGCGACGAGGCCGGCGGAGCCGGATCGGCGTGGAGCCATCGCTCCACACCCGCCTCGACCCACTGGCGATAGGCCATCACGCTCTGCAGGGAGGGACGGGTGAGGAGTCCGCGCTCGGGCCGGGCGTGCTGGGCCCCGACCGACTCGTAGTACGAGTTGAACATCTCGCGGAAGACCGGCTCGAAGGTCTGATAGCCGGGCAGCCAGGGCTCGAGGACGAAGGTCTCGAAGAACCACGTCGTGTGGGCGAGATGCCACTTCACGGGGCTCGCGTCGGGCATCGACTGCGCCACGCAGTCCTCGGGCGACAGATCTTCGGCGAGCGCCTCGGTGGCGCCACGAACCTGCCGGAAACGCTCGCCGAGTACGCCACGGGTCGGGCGGTCGGAGGATGCCACCATGGGACTCCCTGTGAAAGGAGAAGGAGTGTCAGCCGGCGACGGCCAGCACCACCACGGCGCTGCCAGCGACGACGGGTGCCCAGCGATGCCGTGCCAGCAGCCAGGTGCCCGCGGCGAGGCCGACCGCGTGGAGCGCCGCGCTTCCGAGCGAGAAGGCACCGAGGGTCGACCACGACGGTGCGACGTGGGCGAGCCCCTGAAGCGCCCCCGCCGCGACCACGACGGCGAGCACCGCCGGGCGCGGGGCACGGCCACCGAGGACCACGCCGACACCGACGGCCATGCCCACCGCCACTCCGATCGCGGACAGCCAGGACCCCGCGTGGCCCGAGGGCACCGGCACCAGACCCGCCAGGCCGAGCCCCCCGGCCAGCATCGCCGCGGCGAGGAAGACGCCCGGCAACCACAGCCGGGCACGCCCGCCGAGCTCTGCGGCGAGCAGACCCACCGCGACCATCACGAACCAGTGATCGAAGCCGGTGAAGGAGTGAGCGACGGCGTGTGCCTGTGCCCCACCCGGATGGGCCGACGCCGCGGTGCCCACCAGAACGAGCGCAGCCGCCGGCAGCCATGCCGCGCCGACCCGTTGCGGCGACGCGAGACGATGGGCTCTGCCTTGGGGGTCGGATCCAGAGGTTCGGGGCATGGGTCCCTCCACGCGGGGAGACTAACGGCAGGCTCGGACGATCACCACCGGCCCATCACCACCCGAGGGTTCCCGGATCTCCCTTGAAGGGCCCGAGCACCTCGGGCGTAATCCACCCTCCATAGAAGTCCCCGGCCTGGGCCCGCACCCGGGCCCCCCCGACCGTGCAGGCGTCGAGCCTACCGGGGTAGAACGCGAGATGGTCCTGGATCGCGGCATAGGTGGGCTCGGGATCCCGGTAGCTCCAGGCGGCGTGACGCACGACCACGTCACCGACCCGGAGTGTCCAGTAGCTCGCCTGGCCCTTCCATTCGCAGAGCGAGCGCCCCGAGTCGGGCTCGAGCAGATCGACGCGAACGTCCTCGCGGGGCAGGTAGAACGTCGGGGGCGAAGCGGTCTCGCAGATCCGCCAGGCACGCGAGGTGTCGGCGATGACGATGCCGGCATGCTCGATCCGGATCCGGCGCTCGTCGCGTTCGAGGCTCGGAGGGCGCGGGTAGTCCCAGACCGACTCCTGGCCCGGTCCCGGCTCGGGGATCCCGGGAGAACGCGGCGCACCGCGCCAGCGCGCGGCGGCCTGCCGCAGGCGCTCGCGTTCGTTCATCGGGTCCACCGGAGCGCGCGGCCGAGCCCCGCGGCGCGGACGCGGCTCACGGCAGGAGCTCGCGCAGCCGTTCGGGCGGACGCCCGACGACGGCGCGCGCGCCCACCACGAGAATCGGGCGCTCAACCAGGATGGGATGGCGCACCATCGCGTCGAGGATCTCGTCGTCGCTCGAGTGCGCATCGAGACCGGCCTCGGCGAAGGCGGCCTCGCGGGTCCGGCACCACATCCGCGCACCGAGCCCGAGACGCTTGCCGAGTTCGGCGAGCTCGTCGCGAGAGAGCGGAGCGTCGAGATAGCGGCGCTCTTCGAAGGCGACTCCGGCCTCCTCGAGCAGGGCGACCGCGGCGCGCGACTTCGAGCAGCGCGGGTTCGAGAGCAACACGGGTTGGCTCGCGGCGAGCGTCATGGACACCTCCCGTCAGCGAGACTGCCAGGGAAGACGGTCGAGGTCGACATTTCCGCCCGAGAGCACGACACCGATCCGCTCGATCCCGGGACGCCGGCGAAAACTCGGAGAGAGCGCCACGGCCAGTGCCACGGCCGCCGACGGCTCGACCAGCAGCTTGGCCCGTTCCCACAGCAGCCGCATGGACTCCACCACCGCCTCGTCGCAGACCCCACCGATCTCATACACCCGATCGCGGAACACGGGCCACGAGAGGCTGCCGGTGCTCGAGAGGAGTCCGTCGCAGACCGTGTCCGGCGCGGTCTGGGGCTGCCACTCGCCCGTGGCCTTGGAACGCGCCGCGTCGTCAGCCCCGGCCGGCTCGGCGCCGAACACGCGGACCCGCGGTGCCCGTGCGTGGGTGGCGATGGCGATTCCCGAGACGAGACCGCCCCCGCCGATCGGGGCGACGATGGCGTCGAGCTCGGGTACCTGCGCGAGCAGCTCGAGCGCCACGGTCCCCTGGCCCGCCATGATGTGGGGATGGTCGTAGGGCGGCACGAACACGCCGCCCTCGGTCGCCAGGATCTCTTCGACGCCGCGGTCGCGGGCCTCGAGTCGAGGCTCGCACAGGGTGACGCGGGCGCCGTACTCGCGAACGGCGTCGACCTTGGCCGTGCAGGCGTTCCGGGGCATCACGATGTGGGCCGGGACGCCGCGCTCTCGCGCCGCGAGGGCCAACGCCTGGGCATGATTGCCCGAGCTGTGGGTGACGACCCCCTGCGCCGCGGACGCCGGGTCGAGCTGGCTCACCGCATTCCAGGCTCCCCGGAACTTGAAGGCTCCAACCCGCTGAAGGTGCTCGCACTTGAAGAAGAGGCGTCTCCCAGCGCGCCGGTCGAGGGCGCCGCAGGTGACGACCGGGGTGCGATGGGCCACTCCGTCGAGCCGGCTGGCCGCGGCCTCGACATCGGCGATCTCGATCGCGTACGTGGCCATCCGCGCCGGAACCGTGGATTCCGTCACGACGGCCGGGCTAGCGGCGCGGGGCCAGTCGGAACACGAAGGCGTCGCTCGGGAAGCCCTCGAGCTCGTCGGAGTTCGTGACCCGGATGGCCACGGCGCGATAGATGTCGCCTCCGATCCGAACGCGCACGTTCGGGTCGGCCATCAGCTGACGCAGCCAGTGACGCCCGAGGCTCCCCTCGATGTAGAGCCGGCCGCCGCGCTCCACGAACGAGATCCGGACGGAACGGGGATCGGAGGGACGCGTCTCGAGGTCGAGCGCCGAGTAGGCCCGCGCGAACGACCAGTCGGCCGGGGCCGGCCGCTCCTCGCCTTCGAGCGCGCCCCCCGGAAAGGGCCCGAGCGGCCCCCCACAGGCAGCCACGAGCGCCACCAGGGCGGCCGAGGCGAACAGGGCGCGGAGACCGCGGCGGATCGGGCCGCTCACGCGTCGTCGATCGGCGCGACGGGCGCGACCCGCGACACGACCGGCGCTTCGGCCGCCATCGGCATCAGCTCGCCCAGGGCCGCACCGAGCGAGGGTTGCGCCAGGTGGGCGTCGAGGCTCTCGGCCGACTCCCAGGTCTCGATCATCACGAAGCGCGTGGGATCCCCGAGTTCCTGGCAGAGCTGATACTCGATGCAGCCCTCTTCGCCCTGGGTGGGCTCGACGAGCAGACGGGTGGCCTTCTGCTTGAACTCGTCGACGTGCTGCGCCTGGACGGCGAAACGCGCCACGATCCGGACACGGCCGGTCTGGGCCTGCGAAGCGTGCGACATGGCGTTCGGCTTCTCCTCTGGCGGCATTGTACACACCCCGCGCGAACGGAATCACCCGGCGCAGCCCGGCATCGCCCGGAGCCACCACGCGGTCAGCGCGGGAAGAGCACGCTGATGCTCTCGCGGAAGTGGATGCGCCGAATCGCCTCGGCGAGCAGGGGCGCCACCGAGACGCGTTCGATCTTCGCGCAGAGCTCGACCGGCTGGGTCTCGATCGAGTCGGTGACGAAGAGCCGCTCGATGGGACTGTCCTGGATCCGCTCCTGGGAGCCTTGGGCGAAGACCCCGTGGGTCACCAGGGCCAGCACCCGGCGCGCGCCCCGTTCGACGAGCCGCTCGGAGGCATGGACCAGGGTGGTGCCCGAGATCGTGAAGTCGTCGACCAGCACGGCGGTGCGCCCCGCCACCTCTCCGATGATCTCGAGCACCGCCGCGCGTTCGGCATGATCGCGCCGCTCCTTGTCGGCGATGGCGAGCGAGGCGCCGAGCGCGCTCGCATAGCGGCGCGCCTGCTTGGCGAAGCCGGCGTCGGGCGAGACCACCACGAGGTCGCCGTCACCCGGGTCGTACCGCGAGAGGGCCTCGCACAGGACCGGCTGGGCCCGGAGGTCGTCGAGCGGGATCCGGAAGAAGCCCTGGATCTGGGGCGCATGCAGGTCGACGGTGACCACGCGGTCGGCGCCGGCCACCTCGATGGCGTCGGCGCAGACGCGGGCCCGGATCGCCACACGGGGCTCGTCCTTCTTGTCGCCCTTGGCGTAGCTGAAGTAGGGCATCACGACCGTCACCCGTTCCGCGCTGGCCCGCTTCATGGCGTCGATCCAGAAGAGCAGCTCCATGAAATGGTCGTTGGTCGGGAAGACGGTCGATTGCACCACGTACACGTCCTGGCCGCGCACGTTCTCCTTCACCCGCACGAAGAGATTCGTGTCCGAGAAGTGGATCACCTCGTTGCGCCCGGCGCGCACCTTCAGGTGCTGGCAGATGCCGTCGGTGAGACGGGGGCTGGCGCTGCCGCCGAAGACGAGGATGTCGGTCTCGCTGGCGATGGTCATCTGGAGGCTCGCATCGGCGTTCGGGCGACGGAACCTGATCGTCGCGCCGTCGACGAAGCCGGGCAAGATCCATCCCGGACGCGAACCCAGACGCGCGGAGGAGCGCGGTCCGAGCCCACCCCGGCGCCCGGGTTCACGAGCGTGTCGCCGCGGGCCGTGCGGCCGGCGTGCGCACCCAGATCCATCCCTCGCGGCGTGAGCGCTCGACGTCGCGCGGGGGGTCGGCGTGCCCGGCCAGGAAGTCCTGCGCAGCGAGCACGCAGACCACCGCATCGAGCACGTGGCTCGCGCCGCGCGCGATCGCACCCGGGTCGGAGATCTCGATCCGGGTGGCGAGCTCGCGCGCCAGGTCGGCGCGCACCGCCACCTGGTCCGGCCGCTTGTAGCCCGACGCCACGAGCCCGTGCGCCCGGAGCGTACCGGCCGGGTAGACCTCGATCGCGGACCAGTCGGCGACGAGTTCGGGGCTCCAGGCCAGCGGAATCGGAGCGTTCCGTGCTCGGCCCACCGCAGCGAGGAGATCGAGGGCCGCGACGGCGGTTCGGGCGATCCGATCGGCCCCGACCTCGAGCGGCGCCTTGCGCAGCTGCTCCCGCACCCGGAGGTCGGTCTCGCGCCGGAACAGCTGGTTGGCCGGCCGCTCGATCGATTGGCCGGCGCGATGCGCTGCGAGCGTCTCGCCCAGAGGGCTCGGCCAGCCGAGCGGTGCATCGAGCGCGAGCAGGACGCGCTCCCCGTGGCGCGCGGCGCCGACGATCCGTTCGACCAGATCCGCGTTCGAGACCCCGATGCCGGCCTCCGCGAGGCGCATGCGCCCCTCGCGATACTCGGCGCACGCCAGCCCCACGTTCCGGGGATCGACGGCACAGTCGACACCGACCACCGTCACGGACCCGCTCATCGACGGGCCCCGCACGCGATCCCGTCCCGCCCCGGGAGGACAGCGCGGATTGGAAAGTCGACCGAAGCCAACCTAGGCTCCAACAGGTTGGCTGGGCCATTCACGAACGATGAGGAGAACCCATCGAAATGAGCGACAAGGAACAGACGGCGAACGCGCTCGCGCGCCTGCTCGCCGACAGCTACGGCCTCTATCTGAAGACGCACAACTACCACTGGAACGTGACGGGGCCGATGTTCACCACGCTCCACACCTTGTTCGAGACGCAGTATACCGAGCTGGCTCTCGCCGTGGACGAGATCGCCGAGCGCATTCGGGCCCTCGGACAGTTCTCGCCCGGCTCGTACGCCGAGTTCGGAAAGCTCGCCCAGGTGAAGGATCCGACCTCGATCCCGAAGGCGACCGACATGATCGCCGAGCTCGCCTCGGATCACGAGCTGGTCGCGAAGACGGCCCACGAGGTGATCGACCACGCCGAGGCGGCCGGCGACGATGCCACGGCGGATCTTGCGACCCGACGCATCGACGTGTCCGAGAAGGCCGCCTGGATGCTCCGTAGCCACCTCGAGTAAGGTGGGCCCTGGCGGGGCGGCGGCCATCCGGTCTCTGCACCACGCCAGGAGGACCCCGATGACACCCGCCGGCGACGCGCCCTCGGTGGCTTCGCGCTTCTCGATGACCGACCGGACCGCTCTGGTGACGGGCGCCTCCCGCGGGATTGGCCGCGCCATCGCCCTCGGCATGGCGGGGGCAGGCGCCGACCTGGTGCTCGCCTCGCGCAAGGCGGAGGCCCTCGAGACCGTGGCGCACGAGGTCGAGGCCCTCGGACGGCGGGCCCGCGTGATCCCGGTGCACACCGGTCGCGAGGATTCGATCGACGCGCTCGCCGAGGCGCTGCGCGCGCAGCGGATCCCCGTCGACGTGTTGGTGAACAATGCCGCCACCAACCCGGTGATGGGCCCCCTGATCGACCTCGAGCCGCGCGCCTGGCAGAAGGTGATCGACACCAACCTGACGGGGCCCTTCCTGCTCGCGCGTGCGGTCGTGCCTGGAATGATCGAGCGCGGACGGGGCGTCATCCTGAACATCGCGTCGAACGGCGGCATCCGACCCGCACCCGGGATCGGGGCCTACTGCATCTCGAAAGCCGCCCTCATCTACATGACGCGGGTGCTCGCCCGCGAGCTCGGTCCGAAGGGCATCCGCGTGAACGCGCTGGCGCCGGGCCTCGTGGAGACCCGCTTCTCGGAGGCCCTGCTCACCGAAGAGGGCGGCTATCGCGAGTTCGTCGCGGGCAACCCGCTTCGGCGTCATGCGCAGCCCGACGAGATCGTGGGCGCGGCCCTCATGCTGGCGAGCGACGCCGGGAGCTACACCACCGGCGAGGTCGTCGTCATCGACGGGGGCTCGACGCTCTAGACGAGGGCTCCCGGCCGATCACGTCCTCTGCGTCCGGACGCGCCTCGGGGTCGCGGGCCCCGCAGACGCCGGCGCGTCAAGGTGAGGGAAGAGGATCGCAGGGAGTGAGGCGTCCGTCCTCGAGCTCGAGCCGCTCGAACGGGGCGCCGGGTCCGCCGGGCGGTTCGAACCCGTCACACGCCCCGTTGCATGTGTTCATGATCGCCCCGGTCTGGACGAAACGGAATGCCTTCTCGATCGACGTCGGCGCGAACGGCGCATCCGAGTGGGGGTTGCAGATGTCGGTGGGCGCGGTGGTGTTGTCGATCGGCGGCAGCAGGGCGCCGAGCGTCGCATCGCTCTCGAAGCCCGCGTACATGGCGAGGTCGTAGTAGACGAGCGCACCAGGGGCGCTCGATTCGATCGGCCCGGGGTCGTCCGGGATCTCGGCGAGCCCGCTCACCGCCGAGCCGGCTCCCGTCGCCGGATCGTGCAGGTTGGGCACTGCGTAGCTCCGCGCCATCAGCTCGGCTGCGAGGTTGCTGACGAGATGGTCGTGACGCGCCACCAGAAGGAGCGCGCGCACCGCGTCCGTTCCGGGCAGGGGATCGCTCGTCACGTGGTTCAGGTAGCCGGCGCCCTCGGCGACGACCCACAGATCGAGCGACACCGTCAGTGCGAGGCTCCGCGCGATCGGATCGGTGTTGAGCTGATTGACGAGCGTTCCGAGCACATTGAATCCGCCCACTTGGGCGTTGGCGCGCGGCAGGATCAGGCCGAAGTTCGTGCCCGGCACCTCGAGCACCGCGCGCTCCACGTCGGCCGTCGTCGCGGTGAACATGCCGCCGAGGATCGCCCCCATGCTCGCGCCGATGTACTGCATTTCGCCCGCTGCACCCGGAAACACACCGAGGGGACAGCCGTCGGCCGAGACGTCGACGGGGGCGCCCGGCACCTGGAAGGCCGGGTCGATCCCGAAGGCGCCGCGATCCAGCAGTCGGGCCAACGCCAGGAAATGGACGTTCGCCTGTCGCAGGCGGTCGGGCATCATGCGGAACCACTGATCCACCTGGTTGGTGACCAGCGCGTTCCCGATCGACAGGATGAAATCGGCGTCGAAGCCCGTCCAATCGGTGCCCGCCACGATCCGATCGAGCCGGCCGAGGTCGAACGCGTTCGCCACGTCGATCAGGGACCCGGCGTCGCCGACGAACTCTTCGGCCGACTGCGCCAGACCGTGGCCGAGCACGACGGGCGCGGCGGTGCCTTCCTCGAGCACGCTGCACGGGATCCCGATCGAGAACTTCGCGTCGAGCGTTCCGTTCGGGGCGGGCAGACCGTCGGGGCCGCGGTTCATGAAGCTCGGCGTCGCCGGCGCGGCCACCGGGTCGGAGTCGAGGAAGAGCGGGACCTCGAAGGTGCCATCCACGATCCGCCAGAGCTCGGTGCCTTCTTCGAGACTGCAGCTGCCGTCGGGGCCGTCCTCGCGGATCGTGGCGGTGAAGACCGGCTCGCAGGTGGCGAGCTGCTCGTCGATGAAGGCGTAGGTCTGGTCGCGCATGGCGAGAATGTCGGCCGTCAGCTGGTCGTCGCTCCGCGTGTCGAAGGCGAACGCGAGCACCAGCCGCTCACGCGGCACGCCGACGGCGGCGAGATCGGCGAAGACCTGCTCCATCCCGGCCCGCCGGGCGTTCAGCTCCGGGATATCGCTCGGCAGCCCGTCCCGGAAAGCGCGGAAGATCGGCTCGGGCTCGCCCGGGCTTCCGTCCGGGCGCCGCGCATCGTCGGTGATGGCCACCACGTAGCGCTCCGCCGGTCGCAGCGAACGCGCCGTCCGCATGAACAGGACCTCGCGGTCGGCGAGCGCGGGGGCCGCGCCCGCCAGACGTCCGTCGCGCTCGAGGAAGTGCAGGATGCGGCGGCCGGTCGACACCTCGAGAAGCACGCTCGGGCTGTCGGCCTCGAGCGAGCGCTCGTCGTAGGTGCGCGTCACCGGATCGACGCGCGGAGCGCCCGACATGGCCGGATCGAGATTCCCGGGGAAGTGCATCAGGATCGATGTGACCGGACTGAAGCCGTCGACCTGCGCATAGTCGCTCGCGAGGAGCGGCTGACCGAAGAGGGTGGGCAGCGCCGCCTGGGGCAACGCGATCCCCGAACCCGTGGGCGTCGCGGCCGGAACGAGATAGTGGTTGGATGGATAGGGCAGCAGGCAGTCGATCGCGTTCAGGATCTCGCACTCACCGGGCTCGGCCGGACCCGCACCGTCGGGATCCACCAGCTCGACCAGGTCGAAGGCCACCTGCCGGGCGACGGGCGTCGGGCCGCCGAGCGCGACCTCGAGCACGTGGGGCCCGACCGCGACGTCGGAGAGCGAGGCGCGAACCGCATCGAGCTCGCGCAGGATGGCCGGAGCGACGACGGCGCCGTCGAGCCGGAAGACCAAGGTGGCGACATCGGCCTCGGGTGGCAGACGCAGCACCACGGTGACGTCTCCCGCACGCGACACCTGCCCCGGAAGCGGCGACAGGATCTCGAGCTCGATCCCACCCGGGAGACAGCTCCCACCCGACGCGCCGAGCGAGACGAGTGCGAACGCGACGAGCACACACCGGGCCCACACCCGCTGCGGACGCGGCTTCGCTCGCGAGTGCGGCGGCTTCAGTGACTGCATGCTCGTTCGGACCCTACCTACGGTGATGGGCTTCCTGCGCGAAGACCGTGCGACCTGAAGGCCTCCTGCGTGGCGGCCTTCGGAGGCCCCGGGGCGCCTCGCTGCGAACGCGGCGCCTGCCCCGGCGCGCGTTGCGACCCGCGCATCCTACCCCGGGAGCCCTCCGAGAGGCACGAGGATTCGGGGCCGGCGGCCCTCGGCGCGCACCCGAGCGCGGCGCCACCGTCCGGCTACAGCGCGTCCCCGGGTGATCCGACGGCCCGGGGCCAAGGGCGCGTCGTTGCGAGCGTCGCGCGATCCGACGCCTGGCGTCGCCCCGGCATCGAGGACGGCTCCGATTCGGGAGCCGCCGGCTCGCCAACGGCACACCGGCCCTCAGCCGCGATGTGCAGCGCCCGGTCGGCCCGGCAGGGCAGGCTGTTGCTGGGTGAGACAATGGACCGCGCCGAGCCCGGCGACGAGTGCCCGGCTCGGGATCCCGATCACATCGCGATCCGCAAACAGCTCGCGCAGCACCGCGAGCGCGCGCTCGTCGGACGCGGCGCCGAAGACGGGCACCAGAACCGCGCCGTTGGCGACGTAGAAGTTGGCGTAGCTCGCGGGGCAGCGTCCGTGCGGCCCTTCGACCACCGGCGCGGCGGGCAGGGTGGCGATCGCGAACGGCTTGCCGCCCGCGTCGCGGGCCGCCCGCAGGCGCGCCAGATTCTCGGCGAGTACGGGGGCATCGTGCGCGTCGCCCGCATCGGGGGCCACCGTCACGATACTCCCGGCATCCACGAAACGACTGAGATCGTCGATGTGGCCGTCGGTGTCGTCGCCCGCGATCCCCTCGCCGAGCCATACGACGTGGCGCGCGCCGAGGTGGTCCGCGAGACGCGCCTCCATCGTCTCGCGCGTACGACCGGGGCCCCGGTTCGGATGCAGCAGACAGGACTCGGTGGTGAGCAGGGTGCCGAGGCCGTTCCCGTCGACCGAGCCACCCTCGAGCACGAAGTCGGCCGCGAAGCGACGCAGGCCCAACGCAGCCGCGATCCGGCGCGGAACCGCGTCGTCCCGCGCCCACGGTGGATACTTGCCCCCCCAGGCGTCGAAGCCGAAGTCGACGAGGGCGACCTCGCCCGCGGCATCACCCTCCCCGTTCGCCTCCCGGACCACGAAGATCGGGCCGTGGTCACGAACCCAGGCATCGTCGGTCGCGATCCGGTGGAAACCGATCGCGTCGGGGTCGATCCCGCCCGCGCCGAGCGCGCTGCGCGCCGACGCCTCGAGGCGCTCGTCGCCGACGTTCACTCGAACGCGCTCGCGGGGTGCGAGCGCGCGCACCATCGCGACGAAGGCCTCGACCGCCGCATCCAGACAGCCGGGCCAGGTATCCGCGTTGTGGGGCCAGGAGAGCCAGGTCGCCTCGTGGGGCTCCCACTCGGCCGGCCAACGGAAGCCCGCCGCGGCCGGGGCCTGCGGACTCGCCTCTCTCGCGCCCGCTTCGACCACGTCGGATCAGTCGCGGAAACGCCGCAGCAGGTCGCCGTAGGCGTCGATGCGTCGATCGCGCAGGAAGGGCCAGTCGCGCCGCACGCGCTCGATGGCCGACAGGTCGCAGGGTACGACGAGCACCTCCTCGGCGTCGGACGAGGCGCGCGCCACCACCCGACCGAAGGGGTCGGCCACGAACGACTGGCCCCAGAAGCGGATCGCACCCTCTGCTCCGACCCGGTTCACCACCACCACGAACACCCCGTTCGCGATGGCGTGCGAGCGCTGGATCGTCTCCCAGGCGTCGTGCTGGGCGCGGTCGGTCTCTTCGCCCTCGTCGAACTGCCAGCCGATCGCCGTCGGATAGCAGAGGAGCTGTGCGCCGCCGAGCGCGGTCAGGCGCGCGGCCTCGGGAAACCACTGGTCCCAACAGACGAGCGGGCCGATCCGGGCAGCCTCGGTCTCGACGCTCCGGACGCCGCGGTCG
>CAYYUT010000017.1:0-16765 GCA_964474935.1 uncultured Spirochaetales bacterium | reverse complement strand
GGCCACCGTCGGCGGGAAGCCGTTGGCCTGACGCCAGAGCTCGTAGCCGAGGGTCACGCGGTCGAGCAGCACGAAGCCCCGGGCGCGCGCTCCCTGGCGCAGGTGGGGAGCCTCGGGCCAGGGCTCCTCCTTCGGGTCGGGCGTGACCAGCAGCCGGAAGCGGCCGCGCCCGTCGTCGCGGGGGTCGACGAGGGCGACCTGGCCTCCGAAGGTGCCGACGGCGACCGAGGGCCAGCCCGAGAACTGCACCGCCGGCCAGCCCTCGAACTGGAGGCGCACGCTCCGGCCCGGCTCGATGAGGGGCACGTCGTTGCCGTCGACCCAGAGCTCGACCGCCCGCTCGTCGGTGTCCGGAATCAGCTGGAGCAGACGATCGCCCGCCTTCACGAGCTCGGCGCCCGGAGCTGCGAAGAGGCGGAAGACGGTGCCGCTCCGGGGCGCGACGATCCGCTGGGTGTTCTGCTGCGCGATGGTGACCTCGAGCCGTGTCACTCGCTCCCGCAGCGCCGACGCCTCGACTTCGGCCGACTGCCGGCTCGCGCGGGCGGACTCGATCCGGGCCTGGGCCGACGTGCCCACCTGCCCGAGGTCGGCCTGCTTGGCGGCCAGGTTGAATTCGGTGCCCGACAGGGCCTGCGCGGCCTGCTCGCGCTTCGCGACGGCCTCGCGGAACACCCGCTCGGCCACCTCGAACTCGAGCCCCGAGGCCAGGCCTTCCTCGAAGAGCTCCTTCTGACGTTGGTAGTTGAGTCGTGCCTGCTGCTCCGAGGCGCGCGCCGCATCGAATCCGAAGCGCGCCGACTCGACCGACGCACGCGCGCCCTCGAGCTGGCTCCGGGCGGCGTCGATCGCGAGCTGGCGGGCCTCGGCGAGCGCCTCGACCTGCTCTTCGAGTACGGCCACCTTGCTCTCCGTGGCCGCGAGCTGGGCCTCGAGCGCCCGGCGCTGCTCTTCGAGCCGCTGGAGGATCGAGGGATCGTTGTCGACGATCTGGAGCAGGGGGTCGCCTTTCTCGACGTGGGAGCCCTCGATCACCCAGGCGTTGTCGATGCGACCGTTCACGGGGGCGGCGATCGTCTGGATCCGGTCGAATGGGTCGAAGGCCACGACTCGCCCGATCCCGCTCACGTTCTGCTGCCACGGAATCGCGACCAGCCCGACCAGCGACACCGCGAAGAGCGCCGCGAGCAGTGCGGCCAGGATGCGCAGGGCGCGCGGACCCTGGACGAGCTGCTGCGAAGAGAGATCGGGGCGGATGTCGCCCGAGGGAACGCTCACGAGGCGTCCTCGGGCTCGGGCACCTGGTCCTGATAGGCCGGCCCGGGCAGTTCGATCGAGCGGGTGCAGCGCCCGCGGATGTCGGGAAGATCCGACGCGACGATCACGGTCCATGGCGCATCGTCGGCGAAGATGGTGTCGAGGATCGGTTTGCGTGCGCTCGGCTCGAGGGCCACGAAGGCGCTGTCGAGGAGCAGCAGTCGGGGACGCGCGGCGACGGCACGGGCGATCATGAGCCCTGCGATCTGTCCGTTCGACAGCGGCGCGCCATCCGTGGACAGATGCGTCTGCAGACCGTCCGGGAAGCTCCGGATGTCGTCGAGCATGCCGACCTGATTGAGCGCCTTCGTGACGTCGGCCGAAGAGAGCCCGGGGCGTGCGATGCGCATGTTGTCGAGCACCGTGGCCGAGAAGATCTCGGGATCGCGGACGCACACGACCTGCTCGCGCAGGTCGCCGAGGTGCACGTCCCGCAGATCGTGGCCGTCGATCGCGACGTGGCCCGCGTCGGGCGTGCGGAGCCGGAGGAGCAGATCGAGGACGGTGCTCTTGCCCGACCCGGACGGACCGCGCAGCAGGATGCGCTCGCCCGGATCGGCGTGGAACGAGATGCCATCGAGCACACGCCGGGAGCCGTGGCCGAAGGTCACGTCGCGGAACTCGACCGAGGCCGGTGTGTCGCCGAGCAGCGAGATCGAGCCGCTCTCGGGCTCGAGGGGCAGATCGAAGAGCACGCCGAGCTTGTCCACGGCGGCCAGCAGGTCGTAGAAGCTCTCGAGCTGTTTGCCGAGCTTGGCGACGGCGGCCACGATGGCCGTGATGATCAGCTCGGAGGCGACGAGCTGGCCGAGGGTGAGCTGGCCCGCGACGACGAGACCACCGCCCAGGGCCAGCAGACCGCTGCTCGCGATCACCTGCAGCGCGAGGGCACTCGAGAGCTGGCGGAAGACGATCCGATAGTGCCGGCGACGCGCCTGGATCCAACCCGCGGCGAGCCGGTCGCCGCGTTCGGTGGCGTAGCGCCGTCCAGCCGGATGTCGGAAGGCGCGCGGGTGCCGGGCCAGCTCCTCCATCCAGCCGACGGCGGCGTACTTGGCGTGCGATTCTCCGATCGCGGTGTCGACCGCGCCGCGGCCGAAGACGAAGGCGACGAGGAAGATGCCGCCGATGAGCAGGATGCTGAAGCCGAGCATCAAGGGGTGGTAGAACGAGAGCACGACCAGACCCACGACGGTCTGGAGCACCACCGAGGTGCCCTCGAGCATCAGGGCGGCACCGGTCTTCTGGACCGTGAAGACGTCGAAGATCCGATTCACGATCTCGGGTCCGTGGGCGCGGTCGAAGGCGTCGGAGCTGACGCGGGGCAGCCGCTCCGAGAGGTCGACGGCCACACGGACGAACACCCGCCGCTGCACCGTCTCTGCGACGAAGAACTGGAGCGCCGAGAGCAGGCCCGCGAACGCCAGCCCTGCGAAGAGGAGCAGAGCCAGCACGACGACGGGCTGCACGAGTCCGCCGAAGGCCACCGTGTTCACGAGCTGCTGCACGGCGATCGGGGTCGCCAGCGTGAGCGCCCCGATCACCACGGCGTACACCACGATCGATGCGAGGTCGCTCCGGTCGGGCCGCACCAGGCGGGCAAGGCGCCCGAAGGGCGGAAGCTTGCCGTGGTGGTGGGCGGCGTGCGACGAGGCCCCCATGTTCGGGAGCGACGCTTCGAGCACGACCCAGGCCACCGGGACATCGGGATCGGTCTGGCCGAGCTGTTCGGCGAGCTGGGGCGGAGCGAGCCATTCGGTCGAGCCCGAGGCGTGCAGTCGTCGCGCCCGGTCGCCGACCCGGTCGAGCAGGGTCACCCATCCCGAGTCGGAATCGTCGGTGCCGGCGTAGCTGATGAGCGGCGTATGCGGGTTGGCCGAGGCGATGGCCTCGCGCGCCGACAGGAAGACCGGCCGGAGCCGGAGGGGATGCGGTGCGCAGGCTTCCTCGAGGCGCTGCTGCCAACTCGTCGGCTCTTCGGGCGAGCGCCCCTCGACCGACCCATCCCATTCGGCGGTGGCGAGACCCTCGACCCCGACCGCCTCGAGCAGGCGCGCGAGGAGCGGGGGCGGCACCGTTTCGAACAGCGCCGCCTGGGCGGCCTGTCGCGGAGCCTGGGGATCGAAGGGTGCCTCGGTCATGACTGGGCGAAGTCTCCACGCGCGGCGCGGGCGATGGCCGCGACGGCCGGATGCACGATGCGTCTTTCCACCGTAATGGCGTAGAACGTCTCGCGCACGTCTTCGGTGCTTCCGACCAGCTGGACGTCGTGGAGGTTTCGGACTTCGTTCGCCACCACGCTCGGTGCCGCGAAGATCCCGGTCCCCTGCTGCCCGAAGGTCTTCATCAGGGCGGTGTCCTCGATCTCCGCCACGATCTCCGGGCGTACGTCGATCGACTCGAACCAGAGGTCGAGCGAGTGACGCATCGCGGTATTGGCGGTCGGCAGCAGCATGGGCGCTCCGTCGAGACTCTTCGGGAAGTCACGTCGGTATTGGCGGGCCAGATCGGGCGTTCCGAAGAATCCGACCCCGGAGTCTCCGAGAACGTGGTTGAAAGCCTTCACCCTCACCTGTCCACTCAGGGGCGCGTCGGTCAGCACGACGTCGTACTCCTTCAGGGCCAGCGCGGCGATCAGGTCGGTCGTCTTGCCCTCGTGGAGTACCAGATGAACGGGATCGTCGAGTTCGAGCGCGGTCTTGAGCAGACGTTGACAGATCAGTTTGGGAACGACGTCGGCGATCCCCACCACGAGGCGCGAGGGGCGGTTGGTCGGTCGCCCGCGCAGCGCATCCCGCATTTCGCGACCCAGTGAGAAGATCTCTTCGGCATAGCGAAAGACGAGCTCGCCCGAGTCGGTGAGGGTGAGCCGACGACCATCGCGCGAGAACAGCTTCTCACCGAGTGCATGCTCGAGCTTCCGGATCTGTCCGCTCAGTGTGGGCTGCGCGAGATCCAGCACTTCCGAGGCCCGCGTGACACTCCCTTCCCGTGCCACGGTGTAGAAGTAAAGCAGGTGGTGGTAGTTGAGCCATTCCATGCAGAGGCCCCGGGGTCGACCACGTCGAGGCAGCGGACCGTTCCGTCTCTCTGTTCGAGGTGACCGCACGGCGTCTACCGTCCGATACTCGCGCGCGCCAGGCGGGGACTCCGTGCGGGCGCCGGGGTCGCGCCGTCGCTCAGATTCGGGTGTGGTGACCGCCGTCGACGTGCCGGATCTCGCCGGTGATCGCGAGGTCGGGTCGGAGGAGGTGCGCCACCTCGAGGGCCAGATGGTGGGGCGCCGCGTTTCCGAGCGGGCTCTGTGCGGCACTTCGCGCCTCGGCCTCGTCGAGCCCCGGGATCGCCCCGCCGGCCTTCGACGCGACGTACGGTGAGAAGCGCACCGCGTTCACGCGCACGCCGTGCTCGGGTCCGAGCTCGGCCGCCAACTCCACCACGATCCGCTCGAGTGCCGCCTTGGCCACGCCCACGCTCTTGTACGGGTGGCTCACGGCCCGCTCGGCCCCGATGTAGCTCAGGGCCACCAGCGACGCGCCCGGTCGCAGCACCTCGGCGTCGAGCAATGACTTCGCCAGTCCGATCAGGGACCACGCCGACACGTCCAGACACGACAGGAAGTCCTGGCGTGAGGTATCGATCAGCCGCGTCCACTGGCCCCGGCGCAAGGTGCGGTCCATCGCCACCGCGTGGACGACCCCGTCGACCTCGAGTCCCTGACTTCGCAGCTCAGTGCCGAGGTCGGCGAGGCTCCCGTCGAGGGTCACGTCGCAGGTCAGGGCCGGCACGGCGTCGCCGAGCTGGGTGGCAATGCATTTCCGAAAGCCGTCCTGGACTTCCTGCAGATAGCTTCGTGCCCGCTCGGACAGCCCATCGTGATGACTGGTCGGGCCGAGACCGGTCACCACCAGTTCGCTCCCCTGGGCCTGCAGCTCCTGAGCGGCAGCGAGGGCAAGCGAGCTTTCGTCGGCGATGCCGGTGACGAGGATGCGTCGATCGGTGAGCGGGCGAGACTCGGCGGCTGTCGTCATGCCCGAACTATAGGTACCGTCGAATGTATCGGCCAATCCAATATTTCTTTTCTTTGCATCGTTAATTTCGATATTTTTCCGCGTCGCGGGCGTCCGCCGAACGTCATGCCGTGCCTCGGCTTGGTAGGATCGGCGCCAGCGACCCCTGTCAGCCGCCGCGCGGAGGATCCATGGCCGACGAGAGGCGCCGAGGGCGCTTCGCGCCCACCACCTCGGGATCGGCCCACCCCGGAACCTTCCTGTCGGCGCTCCTCTGCTGGCTCGACGCCCGCGCTGCGGGAGGCGAGGTTCTGCTCCGGCTCGAGGACATCGATCCCGAGCGCTGCACGCCCGAGTCGGGGCGCGACCTGCGCCAGGCGCTCGCCTGGTTCGGGCTGGACTGGGACGGCGAGTCGCGGCAGAGCGGGTTCCGCGAGCGTCACGAGGCGGCGCTGGATCGACTGGCCGACGCGGGTCGGCTCTACCCCTGCAGCTGCTCGCGGCGCGTGATCCGGGCGGCGGGCGACCGGGCGGCCGATGGCGGTTGGCGGTACCCCGGAACCTGCCGGGAGCGGAGGCTGCCGTCGCGGGGGTGGCGAGGCTGTCGCGAGCCGATCCGTTTCCGGTTGGATCCGGGCCCCGTGGCGGTCGGCGACGTGGGTGGCCTCGCGCTCGAGTGCGACGCGCTCCATTCGATGGGCGACCCGGTGGTCCGGCGGCGCGACGGAGAGGTGGCCTACCACCTCGCCGTGGTCGTCGACGACGCCGCCCAGCGGGTGACGCGGATCGTGCGCGGGCGCGACCTCGCGAGCTCGACGGCCATCCATGCCCAGCTCCAGCGGGCCCTCGGGCTCCCGCGGCCCAACTGGCGCCACCATTTCCTGTTGCTGGAGGAGCGCGGCTCGAAGCTCGCGAAGCTCCACGGGTCGGTCGGCTGGCACGAGATCTCTCGCGCGAGGTCGGGCGCGGAGCTCTGCGGTTGGCTGGCGCGTGTCGCGGGACTCCGGTCCACCGATGAGCCGGTGGAGCCCCGGGCACTGATCGCCGGGTTTGGGTGGTCGCGGGTGCCGCGCACCGACCGGGTCGTGCGTTGGACCGGCGAACGTCTGGTGGCGCTCGCGTCGCTCGATTCCGAGCTGGGTTAGCCTCGGCGCATGGCGACCCCGACCTATTCCGAGCTGGTGGCCGGACTCACCGGTCCGGGCGCGCCCTTCGAGATCGTGACCGAGCCCGTCGCGGGCCGACCCATGAAGGTCTTCAGGCACCGCGAGCGCTCGCTCCGTGAGAAGCTGGTGGCGGCCGCCGCGCGCGATGCGCTCCCGTGCTTCGTCCAGGGGGAGCGACGCCTCTCGTACCGCGAATTCGTCGAGCTCGTGTGGGGAGCGGCGGGTGCGCTCTTCGACGATTTCGGCATGCTGCGCGGCGATCGGCTGGCGGTGCTCGCCTACAACTCGCCCGACTGGATCGCGGCCGTGCTGGGAGCGGCCTCCATCGGGGGGATCGGGGTCGGCCTGAATGGCTGGTGGGCCCCCGAGGAGATCGAGTACGGCCTGAACGATTCCGGGAGCCGCTACCTCGTGGTGGACGAGCGACTCTGGCCCCGCGTCGAGCCGCTGCGCGGCCGACTCGAGCATCTCGAGCAGATCTTCTACATCGGCGAGGATCCACCGCCCGGCACCCGCCCGATCGGCGATCTGTCCGCCCGAGCGAGCGGGTGCCGAGCCAGCCGCTCGCGGAAGACGACCCCTTCGTCATCCTCTACACCTCCGGAACGACTGGCAGGCCGAAGGGTTGCATCACCACGCATCGGGGCACGATCGCCCAGATCACGGGGATCGTGTTCTCGGCGGTGGTCGGGGCTGCCCTCGGCGGGGCCACGCCCGTTCCGAGCGGCGACGTGCAGTCGGCGAATCTCCTGACCTCGCCGCTCTTCCACGTCGGCGGTCTGCACGCCGGTCTCCTCGCGGGTCTGTCGACCGGCGCGAAGCTCGTGCTCACCGAGGGGAGGTTCGATCCGGAAGAGGTGATGCAGCTGATCGAGCGGGAGCGGATCTCGGTGTGGGGTGCGATCCCGACCATGCTCCATCGTGTCGTGCATCATCCGCGCGTCGCCGACTACGATCTCGGCAGCCTCACGCGGGTCTCGTTCGGGGGAGCCCCGACGCCTCCCGAGACGATCGAGCGCGCACGCGAAGTGCTTCCCGTGGAACCGAGCTTCGCGAACGCATACGGACTGACCGAGACCCACGGCGTGGCGTTCCTGAACGGCGGCCGCGATCTCCTCGATCGCAAGACCTCGATCGGCCGTCCGATGCCGCTCCTCGAGATGAAGCTCGTCGACGAGGACGGCCAGCCGGTGCCCGATGGCGAACTGGGCGAGCTCCTGATCTACGGACCCCTCGTGACGCCCGGCTACTGGAACCGGCCCGACGCCACCGCCGACAGCGTGCGCGACGGCTGGCTCCACACCGGCGACCTCGGCTACCGCGATGCCGATGGCTTCTATTTCGTGGTCGATCGGGCCAAGGACATGATCATCCGCGGCGGCGAGAACGTCTACTGCGTCGAGATCGAGAACTGTCTCGCCGATCATCCGGGCATCGACGAGGCGGCGATCGTCGGTGTGCCCGACGCGGAGCTCGGCGAGCGGGTGAAGGCGATCGTGCGACGGTCGCCGGGCAACGCGGGGACGGGTCTAGATGCGGCGGCGGTGCGGGCCCACGTCGCGGCCCACCTCGCGCGCTTCAAGGTTCCCGAGCTCGTCGAGTTCATCGATACCCCGCTGCCTCGCAACCCGGCCGGGAAGATCCTCAAGAATCTGCTCCGGGGCGAGGGCGACGTCGCCTTCCGCTCCGACGATCTGGCCTGACCGGGTGGCAGACGGCGGGCGTCGCCGGGGTGACCCCGAGCGGCGCGTGCGTCGGCCCGTGGGCACCGGCCGCGCGCCGGGCGAGTCCCATCCGCCTCGCATGCCCGGCGTACGTCGAGGCGGTCGGCCGTCACACGTCCGGCGGCCGAGGTGCCGCGCGGACCGGCGGCTGCGGGGCAGGCAAGCGCACACCCTGAACTCCAGTCCGCGCCTCCGATACACTGGATTCGATGGAGTCCCGACGACAGGGCGCCGACGATGCGCCGCCGCGAAGGCGCGAAGCCGCTCGAGCGGCTGCCCGATACATCAATCGCGAGCTCTCGTGGCTCGACTTCGATTGGCGTGTGCTCGCGCTGGCCCAGTCGCCGCAGCTCCCCCTGCTCGAGCGGGTGAAGTTCCTGGCGATCGCCACGAACAACCTCGACGAGTTCTTCCAGGTCCGCGTCGCGGGACTGCAAGACCAGGCGGCGGCAGGGGTTCGCGTCCGGACCCCGGACGGACGCAATGCCGTCGAGCAGCTCCGCGAGATCCGGACGCGGGTGCTCGAGCTCACCCACGCCACCGAGGCGCTCTTCCGCACCGACCTCGCGCCCGCGCTCGCGGCGGCCGGCATCGAGCTCTGCTCGTACGACTCGCTGGGGGCCGGCGACCGCGAGTTCCTTCGCAAGCGCTTCGACGCCCAGATCTTCCCGGTGCTGACGCCGCTCGCCGTCGATCCGGCGCATCCGTTTCCGTACATCTCGAACCTCTCGCTGAACCTCGCGGTGTTGGCGCGGCACCCCGACGGCCACCAGAGCTTCGCTCGCGTGAAGGTCCCGCCCTTCCTGCCGCGGCTCCTCGCTCTGCCCGACGGGAGACGCTTCGTGTGGATCGAGCAGGTGATCGGCGCACATCTCGATGCGCTCTTTCCCGCGACGGAGGTCACCGCATGGGGCGCCTTCCGTGTGACCCGCGACGCCGATCTCGAGCTGCGCGAGAAGAAGGGTGGTGACCTCCGCGAGGCGATCGAGACGAGCCTGCGTCGCCGCCACCGGGGCAGTGACGCCGTACGCCTCGAGATCGCCTCGACGCTCTCCGACGCCGCCCGCCGCCTGCTCGTCGAGGAGCTCGAGCTCGAGTCGTCGGACGTCTACGCCGTGGATGGACCTCTCAATCTCGGAGCGCTCTCGATGCTCACCCGGCTCGACCGGCCCGAGCTGAAGCAGGCCCTCTGGGAGCCCCAACGCGTCGCCAGCTTCGAGCCCCTGGCGGGGAGCGACGAGCCGATCGATCTGTTCGCCCGCCTCCGCGAGCACGACGTGCTCGTGCACCACCCCTACGAATCGTTCGAGTCGTCGGTCGAGGCGTTTCTCTCGCAAGCCGCGTCCGACCCCGCCGTCCGGGCCATCAAGCACACGTTGTATCGGACCGGGGGGCCCGAGCCGGGCATCCTGCGATCGCTCCAACGAGCCGCGGCCGCCGGAAAGCAGGTGGTCGTGCTGGTCGAGCTCAAGGCGCGCTTCGACGAAGAGGCCAACATCGAGAGGGCCCGCGCGCTCGAGCAGTCCGGGGTCCACGTCGTGTACGGCCTGGTGGGTCTGAAGACGCACGCCAAGATCGCGCTCGTCGTGCGCCAGGAGCCGGCGGGGATCCAGCGCTACTGCCATGTCGGAACCGGCAACTATAACCCCGTGACCGCGCGCCTCTACGAGGACCTCGGCTTGTTCAGCGCCTCCCCCGAGATCGGGTCCGAGGTGGCCGATCTCTTCAACCACCTGACGAGCGCGAGCGGCAAGCCGCAATGCGAGAAGCTCTGGGTGGCCCCGCACCGGCTTCGCAGCGAGGTCCTGACCCGCATCCGGGAGGAGATGGGCGCTCCCGACGGGAGGATCGTGATCAAGGTGAACGGCCTGAGCGACCCCGAGATCATCGAGGCGCTGTACGAGGCCTCGGAGGCCGGCGTCGAGATCGATCTGATCGTGCGCGGGATCTGCTGTCTGCGCGCCGGTGTCCCGGGCATGTCGACACGGATCCGGGTCCGCTCGATCCTCGGACGCTTCCTCGAGCACTCCCGCATCTACCGGTTCGGCAGCGCCGCCCGCGGGGTGCGGTACCTGATCGGCTCGGCCGACCTCATGCAACGCAATCTCGACTTTCGCGTCGAGGCGCTGGTTCCCGTCGAGGACCCGGACCTGCAGGCGCGGCTCGAGGAGATCCTCGCGCTCTGTGTGCGTCCGGACGCATCGGCCTGGGAGCTCGGGCCCGAGGGGAAGTGGCTTCCCACGGGTGGCAGCCTCGACGTCCAGGCGATGCTCCAGCAGCTGGCCCGGGAGCGGGCGGCCCGCGAGTGGCCCGGTCTGCCGCCGACATCCCCCCGCGGGAATTCCTGACGCGGCGGTCCCTCCGTTCACCGCCGAGCCGAACAGGACTTCACAGAAAGCGCTCGCAGGCCTGCAACCGCCTGAAATCGCTGCATGTCGCTGTTTTGTCACGAACGACACAATCGACACGAACAGCCTTCCGGGAACGGCGGGTCGGAGCCGCAACTCATGGCGCTGATTGCGACTTCACGATTGTCACGCGATTCGCCGGGGTGGATCGAGAGGCGGGAGGGCAGGGGCGGCCCGGCTCCCCGGGCAGCCATGCAGCGCCGACGGAAAGCATCTTCCCGCCGAGCGGAAGAGTTTTTCCGGGGGGGACGTGCCCGGAATCGGCAACGGAGCAGAATCGGCAAGTTACACCCGCCCGGATGCAGGTACGGTTCTTGCTCTCGCAATGGGCTGCTGAAGTGGACGTGACAAGGCTCCGATGTGCCCGGCCTCCTCATGGGAAGGGGACGCGCCAGTGGGTGCGCAGCGGGCCCGGCTCTGCCAGAACTCGGTCGCTCTCGCGTGATGGCGGGAATGCATCGGGAACGGTGGGACCGGGCCCTTGCTTTGTCGGCCGCCGTCGATCCGCGCGCCCAGCCAGGACCGCAGGCTCGGGTCCGTCGGCGCAGGCTGGCGTCCTTCGTGCGCAGGCAGCCGCCGGCTCCCGCGCCAGCGCTGCCCCCTCCGCCTTCGCCTCGTTGGCCTTCGCCTCGTTGCCGACCCCGTCACGAGGCGCGGACCGGCCCCGCCCCGAGGCGAGACCGGCCCGGCGGCCGTTCGTCACTGCACCCGCGGAAGCACGCCGTCGGCCCCGCGAGAACGCTGCGGGCTACCGGCGTCGCGTGGCGACGCAGACCGCGGCCGCTCCGAGCAGCACGAGCGTCGTCGGCTCGGGCACGGTCGGAGCACTCGCCTCGGGCTCCGCGGGGAGCGGAGTGGCATCGAGCGCGAAGTTGTCGAACGCGGTCTGGGCGTCGTCGCCCGTGCTGTTCGCGCGGAACCGGATCGAGAGGGCGCCACCGATCCGCTCGTCCCCGGCCTCGACCGAGGCGGCCAGGCCGACGGTCGTGAAGGTCCCGTCCGCCGGGGCATCGTTCGACGCGATCTCGGCGACCACCGCATCGCCCGCCACGAGCTGGATCGTGTAGCCGCCGAACACCCGCGACAGCCGGTTCCCGACCTCTGCCGAGAGCTGGTAGAGGACGCCGCCCTCGAGGGTGGCGTCGAGGGCCTGGGCGATGAACTCGCCGCCGTCGATCCCCTTGCTGTTGACCACATTGCCGTCGGCTTCGCCCGGGGCGAACCAGTTGGTCGGGGGGTTCACGACCACGTGGGCTGCGTCGGCGTGGCCCGTCCAGCCGATGATCGCGTTCTTGACGTGATCACCCGGCGTGGGGAGCGACTCCGCTTCGAAGTCCGCGTTCGCGATGTCGATCGGGAGCGCGTCCGCTCGTCCCGGCAACATGCCGACACCGAGCGCCGCCGTCAGCAACGCGGCTGCCAGAATCCGCTGCAACATAATCGTACCTCTTCCGCGTGGCGCAGTCGTTGCGTCCGTGCGAGTCACCGAGGCCCCATCCTCACCCCGGAAGTCGTCTCATGGAACGCGACACAAGCGCGCCGCGTTCGGGCGGACACTCGAGCAAGAGACGTGCCACCGAGCGGGGCCCCCAGGGCGCGTCTGGGTGCCGAATCGGACCTACCGATGTGCAGGCTGTGTAGTCGGATTCCACGCCACCGGTAGCGCGCTCCATCCGGCAACAGGGCATCTGCAGCACGCAACATCACGATCTGCGGCGACCCTTCCGAAACGCTGCAGGCGCCCTGCGACGACACCGGGCGCACGTCCCGGCCGCGTGCGACGTGTTCGCGGGCGTGCCGCCGACTCGGATACTCTCGGCCATCGCGGCCGAATCGAGGCCCAGGAGGATCCGGATGGACCGCAGCCTCGGCACGCGGGAACGCGATGTCGACACACCGCAGGCCGCGGGCCGCGACCACGGTTGGTGGCCCTATCTCGTGCCGTACTTCGGATTCCTGGCGCTGGTCGAGATCGGAGGACGGCTGCCTCCGAGCCTCGCGCCCTGGATGCTGCCGGTGAAGGTGCTGGTGCCGGGCGCGCTCTTCCTGGCCTACCGGGCGCGCGGTCGTTATCCGGAGCTCGGTGGGTGGCGTCCGGGAGCGTTCGGCCTCGCGGGCGACGCCGGCATGGGGCTCGCGATCGCGGCCGTCTGGATGTTGCCCTACCTCGCCTTCGGCTGGCTCCCGCGCCCGGATCCGGCGCAAGGCTTCGATCCCGGAATGCTCGGGGCGTCTCTCGCGCCGGCAACCCTCGCGCTCCGAGGCCTGGGGTTCGTGCTGGTCACCCCCTTCGTCGAGGAGCTCTTCGTCCGGAGCTTCCTGCTCCGGTATCTCGAGGTCTACGACCGCGAGCGCGACTTTCGCGCCGTCCCCATCGCCCGATTCGGCTGGCGGAGCTTCGCCGGGACCGTCCTCGTCTTCACGATCACCCACGCGCCATGGGAGATGCCTGTGGCCTTCGTGACCGGGATCCTCTTCAATCTATGGCTGTACCGGCGTGGTCACCTCGGTTCGGTGGTGCTCGCCCATGCGGTCGCCAACGGCACCATCTTCGCGGTGGTGGTCGGCGCTGGCGACGCCGTCCCGGCCCTGCGTCCCTTCCTGTAGCCCTCAGCCCTCCCCGGCGTCCGTCCGATACGGGGCGGATGGCGGGTGAACGTCTCAGTCCGATCTACTCGGACCGCGAGGACGACGCGGATCTCCGCGAGCCGATCGACGCGTTCGTGATCGGGCTCGGGGAGCGGATCGACACGATCCAGGACGCCCATGTCGCAGGCAACGCGTCGCAGCTCGCGTCCCTCGCGGGCGCGCTCGAGCAGGACGCGCGGGCGCTCGGCTATCCGATCTTCGCCCGCGCCGCGCAGGGCATCCGTCACTCGGTCGAGTCGGGCGACGAGGACACGGCCCGGAAGGCGATCTCCGAGGTCACCGAACTCGCACAGCGCGTTCGCCTCGGACACCGCGGCGCCGCCTAGCACGGTCCTCAGACCCGGCGCTCAGGATCGCCCCATCCGGAACGACTCGACACCGACGAGCCAGGCCCGCTGCGTCCCACACGGGCCCGCGCCGATCGCCACCGGTCCCCGGACCCCGTCCGCCGGGACGAAGCGACCGTAGCCCTCCAGGCGACGGAGCAGGGTGCGCACTCCGGGTGTCGTGTCGTGCGGTCCAGCCGGGTCGAGCCGATGGGTCCCGGGATCTCGGGCCCACACGATCGTGGCGGCATCGGAGGCGATCGCGAGCCCGAGTGGCCAGGGCGCGAGGCCCCGGTCGGCGAGGGCGATGGACGTGGCCCAGGAGCGGCCGGCGTCGGGGGGCCGTCGCAGACCCAGGATCCAGACGGCGCCGTCGTCGCTCGGCCAGAGCTCGCCCGGCCCGGGGATCGAACCGCTCAGGTGTTTCTCGACCAGTCCCGCCGGTGTGCCGGCGCGGGCAATGCCTCGACGGGTGCCGGCCTCGATCGTCCGGTAGGCCCGGCCTGCCCGGATGGCGTCGGCCTCGAGCCGGCGACGATCGCGGCGGGCCAAGCGGCGCGCCGAGTGCCCGAGCTCGTGCCAATCGCGACGCCGGGTGCCAGGCGCTTCGGGCGCGGCCGCGTCCACGGGCCCATAGGCGGACAGGAAGCGCAGGCGATGCGCCAGGCGGGGGCGCCGCATGCCCCGCTCGAGCTTCGCCAGCATGTCGAGTCGCGCCCGGCGTCCGATCCGGGTCCGAAACCCGGCCCGCTCGAAGTCGATGAGCCAGAGGACGGGCTCTGGGCCGACCCGCACCAGAATGTTGTTGGGCATGAGATCGGCCTGGAGGAGACCGGCGTCGTGGGCGCGCCTCACGAGACGTCCCGCCGCGCAGGCCAGCGCCCGTCGTTCCCGCGGCGTCGTGGTTTCCGCCGTCCACGCCCGCCCGAGATCGACGACACCCTCGAGCACGGGCACGAGGAGCAGGCTCGCTTCCAGCGCGCCGTCGTCGCGGGCGGACCCCGCCGCCCACGGGACCGGTGTCGCGATCCCGCGGCGCGAGGCCTCCTCGGCGAGGCGGAGCTCCTGCAGGGCGCGCGGAGGATGCAGGCGCGGGCGCCAGCCGCCGCGCCGCCGGTGAACCTTGAGCAGGAACGCGCGGCCCCCGTCGCCATCGGGCTCGATGCGGTAGAGCGACTTGCGCCGTCCCGATTTCAGACAGCGCGCGGATCCGCTGCGCCAGTCGGAGACGGCGCGTTCGAGCACCGGCTCCACCACCGCTCGATCGTGGCCCTCGTGAATCCACCAACGCACCGCGCCGAGGCTGACGGGCCCGTAGGACATGGCTCAGCGTTGATCGTACTGGATCATGTGGAGCTCGAGCTGCGTACCGTCGAGCGCCGCGAGCCGGCGGGTCAGCTTGCGGGCGCCGGGGAAGTCGGCGAGCACCCGGTCGGCGTCGCTTCCGGGCCGTACGGCATGCACCCCGAGCTTGCCCCCTGCGAAGTCGACCTGGCGGACGCCGGCCGCCTCGTCGTCCGCGTCGGGGGCGGCGATCCGGAGCCTCCCCGCACGAATCCGATACTCGAAGCCCCCGTCGCGGCGCAGGGCCGACTGGAACTCGTGCGAGGCCAGATCGGGCCGGCCGTAGCTCGGGTACTGGAAGAGCAGCACGCCCTCGACGTCGGGCTGGTCGCCCCCGAGCGTCGCGAAGCATCGCTCGGCACCCTCCACCTCGATTCCGAGCAGCTGGATGCGGTTCTCGGGGGGCCGACGGTGGCGCGCTCCGGGCGACACGACGATCCGCCGTAGCGTCTTCTCGAGCCCGTTCGGGCCCTCGCACACCAGGGGCGAGGCAAAGCGTCCGCGGCTCCACGCGAGGGCCATCTGGTCGAGCGGAGCGTCCTGCGCCCAGGCCGTCGGTTCGACGCCGAGCAGGATCGCGAGGAGGGTGGGGGCCACCGCGAGGCGCGCCAGGACGAGCGGAGACGGCATCCGGCGAAGCTACCACCACGCCTGCTCCGTGACACGCATCCGATGCGTCGGGCCGCGAGACGTGCCTTGACAGTCCCCGGTGTGCCTCGAACCCTGTGGGCGTGCGCTGCCACGCATGCGACCACGTGATCGACGTGGGGCCGAGCGATCGGATCGGCTTCCGCGACCTGTGTGACCGTTGCGGCGCCGATCTCCACGTGTGCCTCAACTGCCAGTACCACGACCCGTCCGCGTACAACGAGTGTCGTGAGCCGCAAGCCGAACGGGTCGCCGATCGCGACCGGGCCAACCGCTGCGACTACTTCCGTCCCGCCTCCGGCGAGCTGGCGTCGGGAACGGAGGCCGACGACCCGCGGGCGGCCCTCGAGGCGCTGTTCAAGAAATCCTGACGGTCTCGTCTTCGTCGGCGGGCGCTTCGCCTGCGCAGCGGAAACGGAAGCGGGTGGTCCCGAGCAGGAGCTCGTCGCCGCTGCGCAACGTCTCGGTGCGCACCCGTTTCCCGTTCACGTGGGTCCCGTTGCTCGATTGCAGGTCTTCGATCACGTAGCGGTCCTCGGCCGGATCGAACATGACGACGGCGTGCTCGCGACTCACGGCCTCGTCGAGGAGGGTGATGTCGGTGTTCGGGTTGCGACCGATCAGATTCTCGTCGGGACGCAGGGGAAAGCGGGTGCCGGCGAAGCCACCGGTGCGAATCTCGAGATAGGCGTCGGGTGTGGGCGAGCCCATCGTGCCTCCCAGGGCAGTGTGCGCAGCCGAGAGAGGCTATCGGCGGACGGATGAGGGGCCTTGAACGGACCGGGGTCAGAGGCGACGGTGCTGCAGGGCAGGTAGACCCGTACGCACCCGGTCCTGGGCCTCGAGGTCGCATTCGGCCACCACCACGCCGGGGCGGTCGGGCGCTTGTGCGAGCACCATCCCCCACGGATCGACGATCATCGAGCGGCCGTAGCTCGAGCGCGTCTCGCTGTGACGTCCGACCTGGGCGGGAGCCAGGACGAAGACCTGGTTCTCGATCGCACGGGCCCGCAGCAGCACCTCCCAGTGGTCGCGGCCGGTATGGGGGGTGAAGGCGCTCGGGACGCTGACGAATCGGATGTCGCGGAGGCTCATCGCACGGTACAGCTCGGGGAAGCGAAGGTCGTAGCAGACCGAGAGCCCGCTCCCGCCGAAGGGGCTGCTCGCCACGAC
>CAYYUT010000016.1:6561-17311 GCA_964474935.1 uncultured Spirochaetales bacterium | reverse complement strand
GTGGTGGCGCTGCCTCGGCGCGGACGCTGGCCCAGAGTGTGAACGCGCTCGTTCCGCTCGCGGGCGACGTCGTTAACTTCGACGCCCGCTAAGGCGAGCGACGTGTTCGATGGCAGGCCCTGCGGCCTGCCAGTTCTCGGACGGGGGCGGGATTCATCCCGCCCCCGTCTTTCGTTTGGGAGCCGGGAGGAGGGGCCCGCCCGGACCCAGAGACACGAAACCCCCAGGGCGCGCTGCGCCCTGGGGGTTCTGTGCGGGTCGCTGGCTCGCGTCTAGCGACGCGCGCGGCGGCTCGTCGTGGTGCGGCGGCGCGACGTCGAGCGTCGGGCCGGTGCCCGCCGCGCCGTGGCGCGGCGCCGGGCGGTGCTGCCGGTGCGCTTGCGAGCCGTCGTCGAGCGACGTCGGCTCGTCGAGCCCGCGGCGCTCCGCCGAGTTCCGGCCCGCTTCCGGGCCGTCGTCCGCTTGGTTCCGGTGGTCCGCTTTCGCGTGGTCGTCCGCTTGCGGGCCGTCGTCGGGTTGCGGCTCGACGCGCTGGCCTTGTGGACCTCTTCGAGCTTCTTGGCGGCATTCTGGACTTCGCCCAGCGCCTTCTTCGCCTTGGTCAGGGCGGTCCGAAATCGACGAGCCGCCTGCTGTTCCCGTTTGGTCATGGGGAACCTCCTTGCACGGTTTTGCGCCATCTATCGGTGAGGGGTGGGGAAACCTGAGGTTATTCGGCCCTCAAGGGGCGGCGGGCCCGATCGTCTGCACTCGCTCGCGGACCGACCCCGCGCAGGTCCATTCGATACCTTGCGGCGACGCCAGCCGAGAGGACGGCGGGAGGAGGACGCATGGAGCCCAGGCGGCCGGAGTCGACCCTGCAGGGTTCCGAGGACGGGCCGCCGCCCGGTCGCTGGAGGGAAGCCCTCTGGCGGATCATCTTCCTGACCGACACCCGGCTCGGCCGGGCCTTCGACGTCGCGCTGCTCTGGCTGATCGGTCTCTCGGTGGCGGCCGTGGCGCTCGAGACGGTCGAGACCTTCTACCAGCGCTGGGGCCTGGAGCTTCGGGTCTTCGAGTGGATCGTGACGGGCCTGTTCACGATCGAGTATGGGCTCCGGCTCCTGACCGCGCGCCGCCCCCTTCGATACGCGCGAAGCTTCTTCGGAATCGTGGACCTGCTCTCGGTCCTGCCGACCTATCTGAGCCTGCTCCTGCCCGGATCGCAGTCGCTGATCGTGATCCGCGCGCTCCGGCTGCTGCGGATCTTCCGGATCCTCAAGCTGGGCCGCTATCTGAGCGAGGCGCAGACTCTCATGGCGGCGCTTCGGGCGAGCCGGCGGAAGATCACCGTGTTCCTCCAGGGCGTGCTGGTGGTGCTGCTCATCGCGGGAACCCTGATGTACCTGATCGAAGGGGACGCATCGGGCTTTACCAGCATTCCCCGCGCCGTGTACTGGGCGATCGTCACCATGACGACGGTTGGCTACGGCGACATCGCTCCCGAGACCGTGCTCGGTCAGGTCCTCGCCTCGATCCTGATGGTGATCGGCTATGGCATTCTCGCGGTCCCGACCGGCATCGTCTCGGCCGAGATGGTCCAGGCGCGACCGAGCCCGCCGCCGCGCCCTCGACGGGCGTGCGAGTCGTGCGGGCAGGTCGGACACGACTCCGAAGCCGTCTTCTGCAACCGCTGCGGAGCGCCGCTCGAGGAGGCCAGCGCGCCGGCCTGACGCCTGGCGAGCTGCGGCGGAGGTCGGTGCCGCTCGCCCCGCCGTAGCGCCCCGATCCGGGCAACGAGGGCCGCCATCGCCACCCCGACGAGGGTGCGAGCGCGATCGCCGATCGCCTGACGCAACACGTCCCCGCCCCTCGCGACAGGTCCTAGACGGTCTTGCCCCAGGCGGCGGCGGGCGTCTTCTGGACCGCCGGGCGCGCCAGACGACGCAGGCAGCGCGCCAGCGCTTCGTCGCCGAGGACGCCGACCCCGGGATGGCAGGGCACGTTCAGGATGTGGCGATACAGATCGTCGGCGACGGGCAGGCCCGGGACGAGCGGACGGTAGTACTTGCGCATCACGAGGAGCGGGTCGTCGATCTCGCTCGGGGCGAGGGGTCGCGGCGCGCGGAGCGGCACGTTGGCGGGGGTCGCGGCGCACCCCTCGGTGACGGGGCCCAGGAGCGGCTCGAAGCCCGCCTCGCGCGCCAGCCGGGCGATGCGTGCGTACTGTCGATGGTGTTCGGGCGAGAAGCGCGAGAATCGCCGCATGCGGTCGAGCACGAAGGCGGCCGCCGGGTCGGAAAGCTTGGCGTTCGTCGAGAGCGGGCCGGTGTCGATGCCGCGGTAGATCCCGAAGTTGATGAGCGACCGGAAGGCGTTCTCGAGGCCTCGCTCGATCAGGACACAGCCACCTTCTCCCACCCCCCAGGGCTTGGTGTGATGGAAGCTCACCACCTCGGCCGGCAGGTCGCGCTCGGCTCGGTACGGGGCGTCGAGCGCGAGGGCGGAATCGCAGACGAGGCGCTTGCCGCGCCGGTGGCAGAACTCGACGAACGGGGCGAGGGAGGGCAGGGCGCCGAACACGTTCGTGACGAGCACGCCGTCGTATTCGTTCGGATCGATGTCGGCGAGGCGCGCCAGATCGAGCAGACCCCGGCGATCGCAGTCGACCACCCGGGCGCCCGCGAACGGGCCCTGGCGCGACGGATGGAAACCGAAGGCGGAGACGACCCAGCGAAGCGGTCGGCCGAGCTGATGGGCCTCGAGCGAGGCGAGCGCGAAGAGTCCGGCAGTGGCGCTCGCACACATCACCACGCACCGGTCGTCCGGCAGGTCCAGGAACTCGGCGAGCGCCTCCTCGAGGCGGTGGGCCACCGGACCGAAGTTCGTCCAGTGATTGCGTTCGGCCGATTCGCGGAGAGCCGAGCCCACGAACGCCAGATCGGGACGCTTGTCTTCGACGAAGGCCACCGCGGCCGGCATGCGGCGCGCCCGGCGTGCACCGAGCCGACGCGTCGCCCACCGGGAGCGCACGCCCGACGGGCCCGCGCCGCCGAACACGGCGAGCGAGTCACGCACGCGCGACGACCTCGCAGCCCGGAGCGCTCGGCCGGGCACGGCGGCGCGTCGGCGCCTTCCTGCATCGGCTGCGTCGCATCGGTCCCCCCGGCCCTGCATCGGCGCCTCGGGGGCACCACTGAAGCGATCCTCGGGGGTTTCGGGGAGAGGGCCGTCTCCGCGAGCGGGTAGGGGCCGGCGGGGCCAGCGGTCCGGCCCCGACGAGGGTGGTAGGATCCAGACGTGATGAAGCTCTCGGAGTCCACCCTGTGGCGCTACATCGGGTTCCAGCTTCCCCAGGTACTCCTGGTGGGTCTGGTGCTGTGGGGCTTCCATCTCTTCGCGGGGCTCTCGGCCTGGATCGCGGCCGCCTTGCTCGCCGGCTGGATCGCCAAGGAGGCGTTGCTCTACCCCTTCGTACGCAAGTCGTACGAACCCAGCGAGCACGTCCCGGGCCGAGAGCTGATCGGGGCCCGGGGGGTGACGATCGAGCAGCTGGCCGAGGGCGGCTACGTGCGCATCGGCGGCGAGCTCTGGCGGGCCGAGAACGCGGAGCCGGGGCGCGCGCTCCCGAAGGGCACCCCGGTGCGGGTGCGCGCCCTGCGCGGCCATTCCCTGCTGATCGAGTCCGATCCGGCCTGATCGCGACGCCCGGCGTCAGCTCGACCCGGCTGGACGCCGACCCGGTCGGCAGCCGGTTCGAGCTCTACACGCAGAACCCGGCGCAAGAACCCGGTTCCATGCGGTATTCGAGCTTCCACGAAGAAATCGCATCGACCCTCAAGGAAATCCCAGGAGGTCCGAATCGTGTGCTGCCGTGCGTCATGAGGAGGCACGGACCACCGACACGGAATGCGGGTCCACGCCCGCCAGGGGTTGCCCATGTGGTCGACGCTTCGCGATTGGACGCGTTCGCTCAGTCCGAGTGAGCGACTGGCCCTCTCGGCCTCCTTCGGAACCATTGCCATCAGCGGGGTCGTCTTCGCTGCGGCGATCGGGCTCTCGCTCCAGGGATACCTGATCCACTGAGGCCCGGTCTCAGTCGAGCGGACGCAGGGGCGCCGTGTGGCGTTCGAGCTGTTCCACCAGAGCGCGGATCCGCTCGAGACGCTCGTCGTCGTTCTCCTTCGACTCGAGCGAGGCCACGATTCGGGCCAGCCGCGGCGCGGTGCTGCGCGAGTCGAGCTTCTCGCCGCTGGCCGCATCGGCGAAGAAATCGAGAATGGCTTCTCGGAGCGCCGGCGTCTCGACCAGACCGTACGCCTTCCACGGCAGGGACAGCAGCTTGGCCGCGCGGTACGAGCTGTCGAAATAGCCCGTTCCGCCCCGGAGCTGTTGGGCCCGGTGGTTCAGCTCGAAGTAGGCGATCGCCACGGTGTTGAGTGCGTCGAAGTTCCGCTGGTCGGGCGGCACGTGCTCGAGATCGCGGCGCAGCGGGCGCAGGTCGTAGTCGCCTCGGTACTCCGTATCGAAGAGGCGACCGTAGAAGTCGGAGTATCGGGGCCAGAGGTCGTCGAGAACCGGATCCGCGCCCGACGTCGTCCAGCCTTCCCCGCTCTCGCCGAGCCGGTAGCGAGACGAGTCCTCGGCCGGAGGCTGTGCCGATGCCACGGTTTTCCGGCTCGACGGCTGACACGCCGTCACGAGGCATACGACCAGGGCGACCGCGAGCCCGCCGGTGCCGAGGAGGCGGCCACTCATCGGGCGGCCGCCCGAGGTCTCTCGTGGTGCCAGGCGCGGAGCCGATCGGTGAGTCCTTCGCGGGTATTGCAGTCGGGTGCTTCGATCACGCACTCGGTGAGGTAGCGAAGCGCCGCTCCGACGTCCGGCCCCGGGCCACAGCGGAGGATCTCCATCACCTCCGAGCCGTCGAGGGCCAGATCCTGGCGTCTGAGCGCGAGCGCGTGCGAGGCCCGCACCCGGGCGATCGCGCTGCGAAGACGCGCGACGGGCTCGAGCGGCTCGCCGGCCTCCCGTCGCCGTGCCTCGGCGAGCGCGAGCAGGATCTCGGCTTCGTCGCCCTCGAGGCGTTGGAGCAGACGCCGGATCGAGACGCCGCTCTCCGGATCGACGCTGCGCTCGACGGGGTCGATCGCGCATACGAGGGCGACCCGAGCGGTCAGTCGGCGCGGGTAGCGGAGGCGCGCCATGATCCGGTAGACGCGCGTGCCGAGCAGCCAGGCCACCAGCCGAGCGCGCAGCTCGCGCGGCATCGCGGCGACCCGTTCCGGAGCCTCGGGCGCGATGCCCGGAGCCAGGATCCGATCGATTTCGCATGTCGCGAGGAGCGCGAGACCGGCGCGTGCCCCCCGGGCCGGAAGCAGGCGATCGAGCTCGCTCCGGATGCGCTCGCCGGCCACCGACCCGATCTGGCGGGCCCCCGCGCGCATGGCGGCCACGAGCTCGGGATCGGGCTCGAGGCCGAGCGTCGCGACCAGCCGGGCGGCGCGCAGCATGCGGAGCGGATCCTCGGCCAGACGCGCGGGAGCCGAACGCACCGCCCGCAGGCGTCGTGCGGCGAGATCATCGAGTCCACCCTCCGGGTCGATCCAGTCTCCCTCACCCAGTGCGAGCGCGACGGCGTTCACGGTGAAGTCGC
Organism: uncultured Spirochaetales bacterium; assembly: GCA_964474935.1. GTDB lineage: Bacteria > Myxococcota_A > UBA9160 > UBA9160 > JAFDDA01 > CAYYUT01. The sequence continues at coordinate 11,676 of CAYYUT010000016.1, read as the reverse complement.
GCCGCGCGAGATCGTCGGCCAGCTCCGGGCCGGCGCGAAAGCGGGTCAGGTCGACCGGCCCCGCCGACGTCGGGACCATGATCGTTCCATGTCGCAGCCCGATCGGGATGGCACGTGGAAAGAGGGCGAGCGATTGCTCGGGCGTGGCCTCGGTGGCGACGTCGAAGTCGTGCGCGGGCTCGCCGCAGGCGAGGCTCCTCACGCAGCCGCCGACCAGGAAGCTCGCGTGGCCGGCGCGCTCGAGCGCTGCGACGACATCGCGAATCGGGCCAGGGATCCGCGCCCGGGCGCGAGAGGGGGTTTCCATGGTCGCCGCATCCTACGCGTCCGGCGCCGGCAACGCACCTGCCGGGCACCGGCAGCCAGCCATTCGAGAGCGTCGACCGGTCGGTTCGCGCCAGCCCTGCCGGCCCGCGAAGCGGCAAGCCGCCGCGAATCGGCTTGGGCGCGTCACCTCCCGTTCCGACGCCGGCACTCCCAGCGTGAGGGGCGCCCGCCGTGCGGTGGGTACGGGAAGGCCTGGATGTTCGACGAACTCACAACGACTGGAGCGGGAGCGCGAACCGCACACCCGCAGGGCGACCCGCACGATGTGCGCGGCCCGAGCCTGCAGCTGCTCGCCGCCGCCATCCTCGTGGCGGCCATGCTCGCTACCCCGGGCAGCGCGAACGCGACGCCCGTCTTCTTCGAAGGGGCAGGCGGATTCGGGTTCGACGCGGCCGACGTGGCCGACATCGCACCGATCGCCTTCGCGACCGACTCGGACGATTTCGTCACGGCCGGCTCGGCGATCTTCGATCCCGACGTGCTGGTCTCCGTGTCGCTCCTCGATCTGGTCGAGCCCGAGTCCGGCATCCCGAGCGTCGCCACTCCGTTCCGGGCCCGCATCGCCTACGAGCTCACCAACCAGAGTGGGCGCGCGCTCCCCGATGCGCTGCTGGTCTTCACCGTCGCCCTCGTCGACGACTTCGCGGCGATCGATGCGAACGAATTCGGTCTCGATCTCGACGAGATCGCGATCCTCGAATACCAGTTCGGTGAGTCGACGTTCTTCTTCGGCGCGTTCTCGCTCGGCTCGCTGGCGGACGGCCAATCGATGGGATTCACGCTCACCCACGTCGTCTCCGACGATCTCCCGGTGGGCGCCGACGGGCGGCGCATCGTGCCCTCTCCGGGCCTGTCCGTGGTGAGCGGGCTCGAGATCCCGGCGGTGGTGTCGGTTCCCGAGCCGGGCGTCGGCGCGCTCCTGCTCGTGGTCTCGGGCTTCGTGTCGGGCTTCGTGAGGGCCCGGCGCCAGCGCTAGCGCTCCCCCCGACAGCGAAACCCCGGAGTCGTTCGCGCGAGCGGGCGTACTGGGGCTCGACCGGACTATCCTCGCCACATGACCGAACGATCGCTCGAACGACCCCTGACGCGGCCCCCCGCAGCCCGGCCGGCTCCGCCGGCGTCGCGTCTCGCCGCGCGTCCCGTCCCCGGGCCGGTCGCCGCACCCTGGTGGCTGCGAGGCGAGCTGCGCGGTCTGTGGGACGAGATCCAGGCGCGCATCGGACGGCTTCCCACCGAGCTCAACCAGTTCGGGGTCGACCCGTTCGGCTACGACCCGCGCTGGGCGTCGAACCTGATGTTCGGGCGCGGGGTCTTCTACCGGTACTACTTCCGCGTCGAGACCCATGGCCTCGAGCAGGTGCCGGAGGGGCGGGTGCTGCTCGTCGGCAACCACGCGGGGAACACCTTCGCCTGGGACGGGGCGATGGTGGCCACTGCGCTCTTCCTGGAGGGCGAGCCACCGCGCATGGTTCGTGGCATGGGCGAGTACTACCTGCCGACCCTGCCGTGGTTCGGGACGCTCATGCATCGTCTCGGCTCGGTGGTGGGAACGCCTGCCAACTGCGTGGCCCTCCTCGAGCACGAGGAGGCCGTGATGGTCTTCCCCGAAGGCGAGCGCGGCTTCTTGAAGCCGTACTCCCAGGCGTACGAGCTGCAGCGCTTCGGACTCGGGTTCCTCCGCATGGCGCTCGAGACCGGTACCCCCATCGTGCCGGTCGGCGTCGTCGGGAGCGAGGAGCACTCGCCCGGACTGGCGCGGGTCGCCTGGCTCGGTCGGCTGGTCGGGGCGCCGGCCTTGCCCCTCACCGTCACGTTCCCGTGGCTCGGTCTGGCCGGCGCGTGGCCGCTTCCGTCCAAGTTCCACCTGTCGTTCGGAGAGCCGCTGAGTTTCGAGGGGGACCCCAACGACGAGGATGCCGTGATCGAGCGTCACGTCGACGTGGTCAAGGATGCCATCCGGGAGCTCGTCCGGGCCGGGCGAAGCCGTCGCCAGACCTGGTTCACCTGAGGGTCTGGCTGCCCGGGCCCCTCGGCCGCGAGCGCGGCGCACGCAGCGCAGAGCGTCCACGCTGCCCGGGCGCGCCGCCTGTCGAAGCATCCGGCGCCGAGAACGACCCGGCCGCGATCCCGGCCATCCACCGCCGGAACCAGCGCTCGGGCCGACGCCTAACGACCTTCGAAGCGCGGCGTGCGCTTCTCGACGAAGGCGCGGTGCGCCTCGCGCGCGGCGCGGGACGCTCGCAGAGGACGACCGATCTCCTCCTGGATGCGGAACGCCTCGGCAAGGGGCCGGCCCGAGATCTCGCGCACTCCTCGCCGCGTCTCCCTCACCGCGAGCGGAGCGTTGCGCGCGATGGCATCTGCCGCCTCGAGCGCCGTCGGCAGGAGCGCCTCGGGCTCCACCACCCGGTTCACCAGGCCCACCTCGACGGCACGCGCGGCCGTGATCGGCCGGGCCGTCAGGATCAGGTCCATGGCGTGCACCCAGCCGATCTGACGCGGCAGCATCACCGTGGCCTGTCCGGTCGGATAGAGGCCCAGCGCGACCTCTTCCAACGCGAACGTCGCGTTCGGAACGGCGTACCGGAGCTCGGAGGCGAGCATCAGGTCGAAGCCGCCGGCCCGCGCGTGTCCGTTCACGGCACAGATCAGGGGCTTGCCCAGGTCGAAGCGGGCCAGGGTGGCGACCGGTGCGTCGCGGAGCGCCTCGAACTCCTCGGCCTCGATGCGTTCCTTTCGCGCGAGACGCTGGGATGCGGGAATCGTGGTCTTCAGGTCCATGCCCGAGCAGAAGACCCGCTCGCCCGCGCCGGTGAGCACGACGCAGCGGATCGCGTCGTCGGAGGCGGCGCGGCGCCAGGCGGCAGCCAGGCCCCGCAGGCTCGGCGGATCGAGTGAGTTCGCCTGCTCGGGACGTTCGATCGTCACGAGCGCGACGTGGGGGTGGCTCGAAGGCGTCTCGAAGCGGACCGACATCGCGTCAATGTAACCCAGTGGTCTATGGTGCGATCTCCGCGGCACGATGCGTCCGAGACCGACCATCCGGCTGCAGCGAAGGGCGCGCGTCGCTCGCTCCGAGAATCTTCACCGGAGCCACGCGACTTCGTCATCGTCACGCCCTACCTTGGCATCCGTCGGCGGGGAAGGATCGTCCGACCCGAAGCGTCCGATCGACCGAGGCGTCGGTCCGACCGGAGCGCACGACGCCAGACCACGCGGCCGCGATGCCAGGCAACGGCGGGGCCGCCGATACGCTTCGAACGGACCTGCACGCCCGGTGAGGGGAAGGGTCCGAGACGCCGAGGGGGAACCGATGCCGCCGAGCCTTCCGAGCCCGATCTCACGACGCCGATTCCTGCGTGACGGTTCGCTCTTCGTGGGAGGTCTCGCCGCGGCCACTCCGCTCCACGGCCTGTTCGCGCGCCTCGCCTCGGCGTCCTTCGACGAGAGTCCGATCCCCGGACCCTATGGTCCGGTGTCGCCGGTGGCCGACGCGACGACGGGGCTCGAGCTCCTCCAGCTGCCTCGCGGATTCCGTTACGCAAGCTTCGGTTGGACGGGAGACACGATGGTGAGCGGTGGGCCCACGCCGGCCGACCACGACGGGATGGGCGTCGTGCAGACGCTCGGGGGACGTGGCCGCCGGAGCGAGATCGTGCTGGTGCGCAACCACGAGTCGGCCCTGGGCGCGCTCGTGGGAGCCGGCACCGCGCCGACCTACGACGACGGCTTCTCGGTCGCGGGGGTGCTCTTCCCGGCCGGCGGCTGTACGCGGCTGCGCTTCCGGGGCGGGCGCTGGCTCTCGGCCGAGCCCGTCCTAGCGGGCACCGAAGCCAACTGCGCCGGCGGGATCACGCCCTGGGGAAGCTGGCTCTCGAACGAAGAGGTGATCATCGATCTGCGCCCCGGTGGCGGTGAGATCCACGGATACGTCTTCGAGGTGCCCGGCGCCGGCCTCGGCCCCGCTTCGGCGCAGCCCATCCGCGACATGGGCTTGATGCGTCACGAGGCCACCGCGGTCGATCCGGCCACCGGCTTCGTCTATGCCACCGAGGATTCGAATCCGGTCTCGGGTCTCTACCGCTACCGACCGGACGACACGAGTGGTGAGGTGGGCTCGCTCGAGAAGGGTGGCACCCTCGACATGCTCAAGGTGGTCGGTGAGTTCCAGGCGGACCTCGACGAGCCGAGCCAGGGTGAGGTGTTCGACGTCGAATGGGTCACGATTCCCGAGCCCGACCGTCTGCCCGATACGGGTGCCCCGCTCTACCTCGACATTCCCTCGTCGCCGTACTCGCAGGGGCGCGACCTGGGCGCCGCCCGCTTCAAGCGGCTCGAGGGTTGCATGTACTTCGAAGGGCTCGTCTACTTCGTCGACACCAGCGCCGGGGCCGGCGGGAACGGCGTGATCTGGTGCTACGACCCGGTGGCCGAGAAGATCACGGCGCTCTTCGTCGCCCGCGTGCGCGAAGCCGGAGACAATCCCGACAACCTGACGGTGAGTCCGCGCGGCGGGATCCTCTTCTGCGAGGACGGCAACGTCGACGGCGCCCGGCTGATGGGGGTCACCCAGGACGGCTGCTCGTTCGAGTTCGCGCGCAACAACGTGCTCCTCGACGGACCCGTCCCCGGGCGGCCCGGCTTCGCGAACGGAGACTTCCGCGCCCAGGAGTGGTCTCTACCTTCGACTCCCTGGTCCGCGTCGAGTCCTTCACCCGGGCGAACACCCCGGAGGTGGTGATGCACCTGGGTGGGTTGCCGGCGTCCAAGGCCCTGCGCGAGTTCTGC
>CAYYUT010000016.1:0-6551 GCA_964474935.1 uncultured Spirochaetales bacterium | reverse complement strand
CGGCCGCTGGCGCTTCGCGAACATCCAGAGGCCCGGGATCACGGTGGCGATCACCGGCCCCTGGCGTCGCGGCACGCTCTAGGCGTCGCGTCTCCGGGCCGCCCGGGACACGGCTCTCGGCCCACAGGCAGCGCCGCGCGCCAGTCGCGCCGAAAAACTCGAAAAATCGGGCGTGGGGGATGCGATCCGGAGTCCTCTGGCCCCACTCATCCTCGAAGCCGGCGTTCGGTGCGTCCACCGAGACCCGGTCGCTCGACCCGAGAGGGGCGTCTGGAGGTGCCGGTGCGCAGCGGTAGTTCGGGCTGGGTCCGTGGGTGTTGCCGATCTCGCAGGGGGCGCGCGGGCTGGATGTTGCTCGTGCTGGCAGCGATCGCCGTGGGCTCGCGACCGGCCATGGCGGCTTTCGTCGACTTCGGGTCGAGCACCACCAATGGCTTCTTCGTGGACGACTCCTTCTCGGCACCCGGCCTGCTCGCCGTGGACGTGGAGTTCGACGAGAGCCTGCCCGTCTGGCTCAGCGTCGAGATCGAGGACGGCGACGCTCCGACGCTCGCCTTCAACGGGGTGATGAGCAACTTCACCCTGCTCGACGAGTGGAGCGCCTTCGAGGTCTCGCTCTCGGGGGCCACGTTCGTGACCGTCGGCTCGGTGGAAGCGACCTTCGGCGAGATGGTGACGGGGACGGTCGAGAGCCCGACGAGCGTCGAGATCGCCTTCGCGCCGCCGGTGCTCGGAGACATCGTCCTGGGGGATCCGTTCTTCGAGGATCTGGTCGACTGGGAGATCGACGTCTCGGGCCTGGAGCCGGGCGCCAGCTTCATGCTGCATCTCGAGCCGATCATCGCGCCCGAGCCCGGAATCGTGCTGCTCCTGGGCTCCTCCGGTGTGGGCCTCGTCGCGCTTCGTCCCCGTACGCGCCGCTCCTAGATCCCTCTCCGACCCCTCCCAGGCCCTTCGGGCCATTCCCCTCGCGTCGCGATCCCGAGGCGGTGGCGCCGCCCGGCTCCGCTACGCCCGGGCCGGCGTCCGCGGCATGTGGGTGCGTCCGGTGGGTCGGCTCGCGTCGTCCCCGCCCGCTTCGTGTCCGGGCTGGCGGGGCGGGGGCGAGGGCGTGCCCGGGCCTGCCCGATTGAAATTCGTGTGTCACTCGATAATATTCGGGTGTGACTCGAAACGCCGCGCATCGCCGAAGCCGGGGGGCCGCCGGAGCCGACAGCGACCGGGGCCGGACCGGCCCCGATCGGGCAGCCGGGCAGGGCGCCTCCAGGGGTGGCAGACGTCGCCGTCGCGCCGGTCGTCCCCCCGCCGACGCCGGCGCCGGTCCGAACGAGGTGCGCGACCAGATCGTGGCCGCGGCCGCCTCGCTGTTCGCGCGTCGGGGCTACGGGGCGACCTCGACCGCCGCCATCGCCCGCGCCGCCCGGGTGAGCGAGGGCACGCTCTTCCACCACTTCCGCACCAAGCGTGCGTTGCTCGCCGAGGTGGGCCATCGCGAGGGGGCTCGGGTGCTGGCGGTCGCCTTCGACGGCAGCGACCCCGATGGCGGCGTGCCCGACCTCGACCGCGTGATCGGGCGTCTGTTCGACTACGCACAGGCGCACCCCGACACCTACCGGCTCTTCGCGCTCGACGGCGATCTCGAGGATCTCGAGGCTGGCTTCGCGGCCAAACAGTCGCGCGTGGTGACGGGCCTGGCCGCGGCCCTCGGGGCCTGGGGTGCGCGGGGCCACCTCCGACCTCTCGATCCCGAACTCGTGGCGCCTCTCGTCTTCGCGCTCGTCGATACGGCGGTGCGACACCTCGTGCTCGGCGACGCCTGGTCTCGGCGCGAGGCCTGGCGCGCGGAGGTCACGCGCGCGGTCCGAACTTTGCTCTTCGACGACACCCCGGGTGCCTCCGGCGCCGAGGCCCGGAAGGAGACTCCATGATCCCCGAGACGCTTCCCGAGACCCCGAGGCCCACGGCCTCGCTTCCGCGGCGCATGTGGCAGTGCTTCTGGCGGCAGTCCTCGCGATCGCTCGTCTGCCCGGAAGGTCCCCGGCTCGACGGACGCACCGCGCTCGTGACGGGAGGCAGCCGCGGGATCGGACTCGAGACCAGCCGCGGGCTGGCCCGGCGCGGCGCGACGCTGATCTCCGCATCCCGTGATCAGCCGCAGGGCGAGGCCGTCGCCGAGGGTCTCCGTGTGGGGTTCGGGGTGTCGGCCCACTCCGTGCGGCTCGACCTCGCCGACCTCGCGTGTCTGGACGAGAGTCTCGACGCGATCGGGAAGGCGCTCGACGGGCGGCCGCTCGACATCCTCGTGGCCAATGCCGGCCTCTGGCCGACCCGTTTCGCCCACTCGAAGCAGGGGCACGAGATCGCCTTCGCCACCAATGTGCTCGGCCACCACGCCCTGATCCTCGGTCTGATCGAGCGGGCCCTGCTGGCCGACGCGGCTCGGGGCGTCATCGTGACGGGCGACATCTACCTGATGGCGACCGAGTGTTCCTCGGACCATCGCTATCGCGGCGTGATGGGGGGGCAGCTCGCCTACTGTCGGAGCAAGCTCGGGAATCTCTGGCAGGCTCGCGAGCTGGCGCGGCGCCGTCCGCGCCTGTCCGTCTGGGCCGTCCATCCCGGCGTGGTCGCATCGGAGCTCAGTGGCAGCAACCGGGGTGTCGCGGGATGGGTGAAGCGCCGGATGATGCTCTCGCCCGAGCAGGGCGCACAGGCATCCCTCTTCTGTGCGACCCAGCCGGAGCTCGAGGGGGGAGGCTACGTCCACAACACGCTCGGCCGGGTGACCCCTCGTGAGGACGACCCGGGCGCCGACGACGACCGGGCGCGGGCGTTGTGGGACGTGCTCGAGAGCCTGCGCGAGCGCGGCGATCGCGTCGTCGCCTGATCGCAGAGAGGGGCGAGCGAGCGAGCCCGTCTTCGCTCCCGTGGCCGTCGCCTAGCGCTCGAAGAGGAGGTCTTCGAGCGCGTCGGGGGCCGGCGTCAGGCGGAGGCAGCCGTCCTCGGTCACGAGGACCGTGTCGGAGTGGCGGAAGCCTCCCTTCCCGGGCAGATAGACCCCGGGCTCGATGCTGAAGAGCATGCCCGGCTCGATCTCGCGCTCGTACGACACGGCGAGGAAGGGCGCCTCGTGGCCCGTGACGCCGAAGCTGTGGCCGGTGCGGTGAAGGAGGCGCTCGGTCAGGCCGTGGCGTTCGAAGTGGGCTCGCACGGCGGCGTCGACGTCGGACATGACCGCTCCCGGTCGCGTCTTCTCGTAGGCGATGCGTCGAGCCTCCATCATCACGTCGAAAGGCTGGCGCGCGGTCTCGGGGACGGAGTTCAGGAAGAAGCTCCGTTCGATCTCGGCTCCATAGCCGTTCACGCGGCTGTTGATGATGCTGACGTGGGGGCCGCCCTCCTCGAGCTGCACCCAGACGTCGGTGAAGTTGTGGGGATCGTGCGAGAGGCTCGGCGGCTGCACGACGGCCGCGAAGCTCGACGCCAGGAAGTTCGCGTTCGGCATGTCGCGGAGCATCATGCCCGTCATGGAACGCGTCACCTGGCCGAAGATGCCGATGGCGAGCTGTCCGGGCTTGCAGAGCCCGAGGAGCTCTTCGTGGCCCCGGGTGACGATGCTTGCCGCGTGCACGAGGCGCCCGATCTCGTAGGCGGTCTTCACCATCCGCACGTCGTCCACGATGTCGGTGCGCACCCTCTCGGCGAGCAGCTCGTCGACCACCCGAAGCGGGCAGCCCGACTCGACGCCCACGCGGCGTGCGCCGGCGAGCACCTCGCGCAGGCGATCCGACCAGGCCTGGCCCGCGGGCGCGGGGAACTCGGCGTAGTGGACCCGATCGACGTCGCCCACCGCCCGGACCCGCACGTGCTCGGATTCGAGCAGGGGCACGACGAAGCTGAGCGCCCCGGCCGCCGGCACCACCAGCACGAAAGGCCGCTCGTGCACGTAGTTCGCGAAGTTCGTGAGGTAGTAGATGTTGTCCGGGTCGTGGACGACGTAGGCATCGAGGCCTTCGGCGGCCATGCGTGCGCGTACCTTCGCGAGGCGGCGCTCCATCTCGTCGCGATCCGGGGGGTGGCTGATGGGAGCGGGGAGGAGCGTGTCGTCGTGGCGCATCGGGGACTCCAGCGGGGACGTGCGTCCGGGTCCGTTCCGGGCGGCGCCGGAGCAGTCTACCGGCTGCGGGGCCCGATCCGAAACCGGGGCCGGTCGTCGGATCGGGCGGGTCGGCGAATCAGGCGCCCGGCCAGCGACGACGGCGCGCCCGGCGCCGGGCCCAGGCGTCGAGGGGCAGGAGCAGCTCGCCGAGCTCTTCGGCCGCGCCGGTGAGCGCGTAGCCCTCGCGCTCGTCGTGGGTCACGAGGTCGGCCTCACGGAGCTCTTTCAGGCGGGTGTTCAGGACGCTCGGCGAGACGTCGTCGCACAGCGCCCGCAGGGCCCGGAAGGTGAGCGGGCCGGCCCGGAGCTCCCAGAGCACCCGGAGCGTCCAGCGCCGGCCGAGCAGGTCGAGGAGCCGCATCACCGGTCGCCCGGTACGGCTGCCCCGGACGCTCGGGCGGATGTTTCGTGTCGGCATGGCGTCTCCCAACCCGTGCGGGCGCCCCCATCGCTGCGGCCCTGCCAACCGGTTGGGGGTCTCGAGGTGGCGGTCTCGAGGTGGCGGTGTCGCCACCGCTGCAGGCACACCCGACGGGGGTGGCGCCTCCCGAACGAGGCGGCGCGTCGCGTCCGGCACGGCGCCTCCGAGCTCGGGTCGGAGCCTCGTGGGTGCGAGGGCCCTGCGGGTGCTCGGCGGTCGCGAACGCCGTCGGGTGGCAGGGTAGCGCTACGGAAATCGATGCACTACTCTGCCGACTGCTACTGAAAAAGTAGCAGCGTGCCCGAAGCCCGGAGACCCCGATGTCCCGCATCGCCCCTCTCGATCCCCCGTATCCTCCCGCAGTCCAGAAGCTCTTCGATCTCGTGATGCCGGCCGGCATGGAGCCACTGACGCTCTTCCGTGTCCTGGCGACCAACCCCCGGATCTTCCCGCGCTTCATGCGGGCCGGGGTGCTCGACAAGGGCCCGGTGCCGATCCGCGACCGCGAGGTCGTGATCCATCGCACCGCGGCGCGCTGCGGCGCCGAGTACGAGTGGGGAGTCCACGTCGCGGCCTTCGGTCGCCCGCTCGGGCTTGGGGACGACCTGCTCCGGGCCACGGTCTCGGGCAAGGCCGACGACCCCGCCTTCGCGCCTCGACAGGCCGCGCTCGTGCGGATGTGCGACGAGCTCCACGACACCCAGGACCTCTCGGACGAACGCTGGAAGGAGCTGCGTGGTCACTTCGACGAAGCACAGCTGCTCGAGCTGATCTACACGGCCGGGCTCTATCACGCCGTGAGCTTCCTGGTGAATGCACTTCGCCTCGAACCCGAGGGCTTCGGAGTCCGCTTCGCCGATCTCGCGCGCGACGCATCGGGGTCGGCCGCAGCCCCCGGGCAGGGGTCGTAGACCGCCGCGCCCGCCGGAGCTCAGGTCGTCATCGGCTCCATGTCGGGCTCGTACAGCAAGGGGTCCTTGCGACCCTTCGCGATCGCGACGTAGTCGGCCGTATAGTGGACCGCCATCACGTCCCGACTCCACACCTCGCCCTCGATCTTCCAGCGGGCCTTTCCATTGGCCGCGAGTTGCTCGAAGAATCGGCGGCGGGTCTCGCGATCCGGCCCGCGACAGGTGGCCCAGAGATCCGCCGAGGCCGGCCGCCGATACGATGTGACACTCTCGGCCACCATGGCCACGGCTTCGAAGCCGTTGTGCTCGAGCGACACCTGGGTGTACGACCAGCCGGCGAGGGTGACGAGCGTCGAGAGCGCCCCGGCGAAGGCCGTTCCCTTGTCGTTCTTGTTGGGGCCGAGCGGGGCGAAGAGCGTGAGCTCGTCGTCGTCGTACTTGGCCAGCGTGATGCCCATGGCCTGCGTGATCGGGATCCGCGCAGCCAGGAACTCGTCGAGATCGAACACACTCCCCCCGTGTCCCGTCCGCCCATCCCGGGGTCCGTGCAGCTCTGCGCGGCTCTGGGCGCACGCGTGGCTCCACCCGGAGGGCATCGGGTCCGCTCGCGCGTAGTGTGTCAGGGCGACGAAGCGATCGTCAAGCCGCCGGAGCCCGCGCCGGCGCGGGCCGGTTCTTCGAGGGCAGCGGGGTCTCGATCGGTCGTGGGGCGATTCCCGGTCGTCGCACGCGGCCGACCTGCGGAAGGTCGAGTGGGAGCGATACCGAAGCGCCGGGACCGGCACGATCCGCCGAGGGCCCCACCACCGGTGCAGGCCGTGCCGACCGGAGATGGTCTCTCCGTGCAGCGTCTCGGCCACCACCAGACGTGTCCACCGTGTGCGTCGCCGATGCCGCCTCACGCCGGGCGCCCCGGCCCGCTTCGCTCACCCGATCCCGAGCCGCTTCATCTTCTTGTAGAGGCCTTCGCGGGTGACGCCGAGGGTGCGGGCGGTGGCCGCCTTGCGTCCGTCGTGGGCGTCGAGCGCGCGTCGGATCAACCAGGACTCGATCCGGGCCG
>CAYYUT010000015.1:0-17539 GCA_964474935.1 uncultured Spirochaetales bacterium | reverse complement strand
GATCGACGAACGCCGTCACGCCAGCGCGTTGTCTCCGAGCGGCCTGGGCCTGGTCCGCCACACGCCGTGCGGTCCGCGCCGCGGCGTCCGGCAGACCGGCACGCGCCCCGACGAGGACGGCCGAGGTCACGCGCGCGGAATGCCAGACCGAGAGGGCCAGGGCCACGCGCCCACCCATCGAATAACCGAGGAGGTGCGCGCGGTCGATTCCCAGCTCGTCGAGCACCCTGCAGACGCTCCGCGTGACGGCCTCGAGACGATAGGCCCCTGCATCATCGGGCGACTCGCTCCCGCCATGGCCGACCAGATCGATACGGATCACACGATGTCGCGCGGCGAGTCGCCGCGCGATCGGGTCGAAGTCGGGTCCCGAACCCGTGAAGCCGTGCAGCATCACGATCGGCGAGCCCGCGCTCTCGTCGCGCACGAACAGTCGTGCGCCGGGTGTCGCGATCGTGCGCGAGCGATTCATCCGAGCACCCCGTCCAGGGCCCGCTGGGAGGCCGAGGCGACCTTCGAGGCCAGCTCGCGCCTCGCGCGGTTGCTCTGCTCGGGGTCCACCGGAATCTCGATCACCCGCGCCCCGCCCTCCGAGAAGGCGGCCTTCAGCGTATTGCCGAGGTGCGCGGCCGATGTCACGCGAATGTGGTCGAGTCCGTAGCTGCGGGCCAGGGGGCCGATGTCGAGCCCGTGCGAGAGCCGGAAACAGTCGTCGAAGCGAACGGCGTCGCCGTGGGCCGCAATCGGGAGGAGCGAGAAGATGGCGCCTCCATCGTTCTGGACCACCACGATCGCGATCTCGAGACCGTGGCGCGTCGCCGCGAAGAGCCCCCCGATGTCGTGCAGAAAGGCGAGGTCGCCCACCACGAGCACCACGCGTCGGCTCCGGTCGGCGGCCGCGGCGCCGAGCGCCGTCGAGAGCACGCCGTCGATGCCGTTGGCGCCCCGGTTGGCGACCACCCTCAGGGGCTTCTCGCTGGCCGGCCAGAAGTCGTCGACGTCGCGCACCGGAAGACTGTTCGAGACGACCAGGGTCGCGTCCTCGGGGAGGGCGCGCGCAAGCTCTTCGATCGCGCGGGGCTCGAGCGGCGCGTCGTCGAGCCGGCAGGCGTTGCGAACCTCGGCCGTGGCGGCCCGATCGGCAGCGCGCCAGGCCTCGAGCCAGGGACTCGTCTCGCGCGGCGATCGCTCCAGCCGTCGAACCAGCGCGGTCGCGAGGGCGGTCGGGTCGGCGTGCTCGAAGTGCGCCGGGAGGGCACTCGGATTCTCGAAGCGGTGGTCCGGGTCGACGACCACGAGGGACGCCGGTGGACGATTCTCGAGCCAGAGGCGGAAGGCCTTGCTCGTGGGTGGCGCACCGAAACGAAGCACCACGTCGGGAGCCAACCGATCGGCGACGCGCGCATCGCGCAGCAGCAGATCCGCGGTCGAGACGAGCGGCGAAATCGGGACGTGGGGACCGCTCCGGAGCTGTGAGGTGGGCTCGCCGACGAGCGGCCAGCCACAGGTCCGGGCCAGCAATGCGAGCGCCGGTGCGAGGTCGGGCTCGTCACACGGGCCCGCGACGATGATCCCGCGCTCGTACCGTCGGACGAGCGCTTCGATCTCGGCCAGCGAGTCCGGGTGGGGCGAACGCACGCCCGAACGCGATCCGAACCGCGGCGCCGCGGGCGCCGACCCGTCGCCGACGACCTCGGGCGTGCCCGGCGGAGGCGCCAGCGGCTCCCGGAAGGGCAGGTTCAGGTGGGTGGGGCCCGCGGGACGCTCGAGTGCGTACCGAACCGCCCGCGCGGCGATCGCCCGGGCGTGTGGCTCGAGGGCGTCTTCCACCGTGGGCACGCTCGCTTCGCTGAACCAACGAACGTGTGAACCGTAGAGCCGGACCTGATCGATGGTCTGGCCCGCTCCGCACTCGCGAAGCTCCTGGGGCCGGTCGGCGGTGAGCACCACGAGCGGCACTCCTCCGTAGTGCGCCTCGACCACCGCGGGCAGGAAGTTGGCAGCAGCGGTTCCCGACGTGCAGGCAATGGCGACGGGCGTCCGGGACGCCTTGGCGAGCCCGAGTGCGAAGAAGCCCGCCGACCGTTCGTCGAGATGCGTCCAGACTTCGAGCGAGCCCGTGGCCGCCGCGGCCATCACCAGGGGGGTCGAGCGCGAGCCAGGGCAGAGGCAAAGGTGGCGGACTCCACTCGCGGCGAGCTCGTCGAGCAGGGCGCGGGAGAAGGAGAGGTTCGATTCGGCGACGCCCATCCTAGATCTCCAGCAGCGGTGCGAGGAGCGCGCGGAGCTTGAGCCGCGTCTCTCGCAGCTCGTTCTCTGGATCGGATCCCTGCACCACGCCAGCGCCGGCGAAGAGCTCGGCGCGACCACCCCGTACGAGCGCCGAACGCAACGCGACGCAGAACTCTCCACCACCGCCGCGCTCGACGAACCCGATCGGCCCTGCGTACCAGCCCCGGTCGAGAGCTTCGGTCCGTTCCAGCCAGGCGAGCGAGGCTTCGCGGGGATAGCCCGCCACGGCAGGTGTCGGATGGAGCGCCTCGACGAGCTCGATCACCCCGACTCCGCTCCGCGTGTGTCCTCGCAAGGGCGTCTCGAGATGCTGGATCCCATCGAGCCGGGCGAGCCGCGGCGCTTCCGGGACATCGAGCACCACACAGAAAGGCGACAGCGACTCGCGCAGGGCCCGCACCACGATGGCGTGCTCCGCCTGCTCCTTCTTGCTCTCGCGGAGGGCACGGGCGAGCCGTTCGTCCTGTTCGGGTGTTCGACCGCGCCGGGCCGAGCCGGCGAGCGCCGCCGTCTCGATGCGACCGTCTCGCAGACGGACCAGTCGTTCGGGGGTGGCGCCGAGGAAGATCGAGTCGCTGCGACCTGCGGCGAAGACCGCGCACGACGGGTGGGTGGTCCGAAGTGTGTCGAGGAGATCGCTGGGGTCGTAGGGGGCGGCGCGCTCCACCGCGACCGAACGCGCGGGGACAACCTTCTCGAACGATCCGTCCGCGATGCCGTCCAACGCCAAGCGGACACGGGCGCGGAAAACGTCCTGGCCCTCGTCGCCCCGAACCCGATACTGCGATCGGCCGTCGATCTCGGGGTCGCCGATGGGGTGGTAGGCCCCGCCAGATCGACCCCCGCCGCCGACGCGCTCGCCGATGGTGGCGCGGCGCATCCGCAGGATGCGTGCGAGCGTCTCCCAGCAGGTCGCCGTCGTCACTTCGAAGATCTGGGTGCACCACCCGTCCTCCCCGCTCCGCCCGACGATCAGCTCGGGCAGGGTGAGGAGCGCAGGCGGAAAATTCGCCCAGGCCGGGCTCGGTCGATGCGGAGAGAATGCGAAGCCGCCGACGAGCCGGGGTCGGTCCGAGACCTGGCCGCCGCCGATCTCGTGGAGTGATGCGAGCAGGGTCTCGGCCTGTGACTGCATCGCGCCGAATCGTTCGGTCGACGCCTCGAGCTCGCGGACCGCTCCGATCGAGGCGAACGCGAGGTCCTCCGATGCGCGTTCGAAATAGAAGCGCTCGGGATTCGGCGCCCGCCGGAAGAAGTCGAGCGGATCGATCGCATTCGGAAGCGCGACGGTCCAGGCGCCCAGCAGCGGGCGTCGTTCCACCAGTGCCCGCTCCGCCAGGGTCGCGAGGGCGGGTTCGAGCGCGTCGGTCGTCGACCACGCGCCGTTCACGATCGGACCCCGAGAATCGCCTGGGCGCTTCCGAACAGGAACCCCCGATGCTCGACCCCGGTGAAGCCGGCGCGGCGCACCATGTCGAGCAGCTCGGGCCGCGGAGGCAGATAGCTGGTCGACTGGGGCAGATACCGGTAGGCGGCCCGCTCCGAGAGCCAGCCGCCGACGAGGGGCACGACCCGGTCGAAATAGAGGCCGTGCGCGAGGCGGAGCGGCGCCGCCCGGGGTCGGTCCACGTCGACGAGACCGATCCGACCTCCGGGCTCGAGCACCCGGGCCATCTCGGCGAAGACCGGGGGCAGCGAGACGAAGTTTCGCAGCGCGAAGCCACACAGCACGGCCGTCACGCAGGCGTCCGGGAGCGGGAGCCGCTCGCCATCGCCCTGGACGAATCCGGCCGCGACTCCGCGACGTTGCGCCCCGCGAAGCATCTCGCCGGCGAAGTCGCAGCCGACGACCTCGGCGCCGCGCGCCGCGGCGAGCTCGGCGAGGTCGCCGGTTCCGCAGGCGAGGTCGAGCACGCGGTCTCCGGGGCCGATCCGTGACCAGTCGAGCAATCGACGACGCCAGCGCTGGTCGAGCCCGAGGGTGAGGACCCGGTTGAGACGGTCGTAGCGGGGCGCAATCCGATCGAACATGGTGCGCACCGCCACCCGCTTCTCTTCGGGTGTGGGAAGAGCGTCTACCGCCATGCGACGTCCACCTCCAGGCGCGCACTCTGGGTGGCCTCGCGGGCGGCTTCGAGTGCTTCGTGCTGGTCGCTTCCGGACAACCGATTGAGTGCGCGGCTCACGAGCGTCCGCTGGAAGTGCAGGGCGACGAGGCGCGTCACCTGGGGCAGGAGACGCCGGAAGGCGTCACTGATGGCCTCGCGATCTCCGGGGGCGTCCTCGCGACCGCGCACGTGTTCGTCGAAGAGGTCGATCGCCTGTTCGCACACCTCCCCGACATGGCGCGCATGGCCCACCGACAGGGCGAGGAGCTTCTGGAGCGGAAAGCCCGCCTCCAGGATCTCGAGCGCCGCACGCGCCATGGCCACGTCGCTCTCTCCGAAGCGCGGCTCGCCGTCCACGACCACCGGCTCGCCGAGGCCGGCCGCCTCGGCCGCCCGCACCAACACCTCGGGGACTCCGGTCTCCGCCGCGAGCTCGTCGCGCGTCAGCAGCCGGCCGCCGCGCTCCTGCTCGACGAGCGCGGTCACCAACGCATCGTCCTGACCTCCCCGCGAGCGGGCGAGGAGGCGCTGGATCTGGGCGAGGCTGAAGCCCTGCTGCTTCAACTCTCGAATCCGGTGCAGGCGTTCGAGATGGGCGTCGTCGTACCAGGCGACTCTCCCGACCCGACGGGGCGCGGGAAGCAGACCACGCGCTTGATAGAAGCGGATGGTGTCGACGGACGTGGCGACCGCCGCGGCGAGGGTTTCGACTCGATACTCCATGTCCTGACTCTAAGAGTCAATGCTCGTATTGTCGAGCGAGGCGCCAGCCAACGGCGTCCGCCGCCGGCGCCACCGACTCCCCCGTCGAGTGGTCGGAAAAGCTCAACGAAACCGAGGCGCATCGGCGTTTCCTGCCACATCGATGGGTTTCGCGGTGCCTACGCGTGAGGCCAGATCACCGCCCCCCACGAACCTCCGCCCGAGGAGGCAGGATGTCCATCGCTTCGAGACTCCGTGTGTTTCTCGCCGTGACGACGTTCGTGGCCCTGCCCGCAGCAGGCCCGGCGACCGCCCATCTCCAGATCGACCCCGATGCGTCGGCCGTGATGCTCTTCGGTTCGATCGATGGCGAGCCGTTCACGGCCCAGGCTCCGGGCAGCCGGATGACCTCGCTCAGCGGCGAGATCCTGGTCGAGACGACCGCCGCGGGAATCGAGTTCCTTCCGGGCTCGAACATCACGTTGGCGACCGGGTCGCTCGGCTTCGAGCCCGGTCCTGCCCCGGCCCAGCTCGCGGCCGAGGCGACGGGCTTCCTGATCCTCGATCGCTTCCTCGCTGTCCGGGATCTCACCTTCGGCGCCACGAGCCAGGTGATCCCGACCAACGAGGTCGGCGGGGTCCAGGAGTTCCCGGTCGATCCGATCACGATCGACTTCCGTACCGGAACGGTCGGCGTCCGGGTCTCGGGCAGCGGTACGGGCTCCGATGCGGTGGCCGGCCGGATCGCCCAGCTCGTGACATCCGGCATGTCGGCCGAGCTCGTGAACGGTGTGGCCGAGCGGGTACTCACCATTCCCTTCCAGTTCAGCCTGCAGGCCACCGCGGCCGGAGTGGTCTCGGACCTCAACTTCCAGGGGACGATCGTCGCCCGCGAGGCGATCTCGGCCACCTGCGACGCCGACCGCAACGGCCAGGTCGATGGAATCGACATCGCGCTCTTCATGCTCGGTCGGTTCGGCCCGGCGTTCCCGCCCTTCGACGCGCTCGACGTCGACGGGGACGGGGTGCTCACGAACGCCGATCTGCGGGCCTGCATCCCGCTCTGCAGCGACGACGTCTGCACCCAGCTCGGAAATGCCGTGTCGAGCTTCGTGATCCGTCGGGTGCGCTGACGGATCGGCCGGCCGGCCACGCCGGTGACATCCCTCGGCCGCGTCGGGTCGCCAGGCATCCCGGCCGGTGTCGAGGTCGCCTGCACCCGCTTCGCGAGAGCACTCGCGAGCTCTCCGATCCGTCGCGGCGGCCATGGCTCGCGTTCGCGACCTACACCCGGGCGCGGCCCCCGGCCGTGCGACTCGCAGCCGCGGCGGCCGCCGCCTCGAGCGCGGCGGCCCGTGCGGCGATCTCGTCGAGCCGTTCGAGCGCGGGGCGCTCCCGGTCGCGCTGCATCCGCTCGACGACCGCGATCGCGGCCCGGTTGATGGGGCAGGGCCGTCCGGCCGCGATGCGCACGAGGTGACCGTTGAAGTGGTCGATCTCGCTCTGGCCGGCCTCGATGTCGCCGGACATCGAGCAATAGGTGTTCTCGAGACTGCGGGAGAAGGGGCCCGAGAGCACCCGGGCCACCAGCGGCATGGAGAGCAGCCGCACGGCAGTGCGCGGATGCACCCCGACCCGTCCGAGCGGAAGGCCCGCGCCCGCCAGGATCGCGTAGTTCTCGCGAAGCAGAGCGAAGAAGAGCGGTCGCGCCCGGGCGAGGCTGAGCAGTCTCCCATTGTCGATACCACTCGCCGCAGCGAGCGGCCCGATGGCGGCGTTGTACATCAGCTTCGAGTGCTTGTAGGGCAGGATGTCGTCGACGATCCGCAGCCGGAACCCGTCGAAGCGCTCGAGTGCGTCGAGCAGGGGAGCGAGGCTCGGGTGCGCTCGGATGTCGGTCTCGGCGCCCCGGTTGCTCCCGACGTGCAGCTCGCCTCCGCGCGTGATGCGCGTGTGGGTGCGCCCTGGGAAGCACTCCGAGACGAAGGAGGCGATGCCCTCGTAGGCGGTTCGTTCGGCGACCGCCGGATCGAAGCCGTTCTGGATCGGGAGCAGGGGATCGCCGGGGGCGAGCCGATCGGTCACCGCGGCGTTGTCGAAACACTTGGTGGCGAGCACCACGGGCCGGCCGCCCTCGGGCTCCCAGGCGTCGAACGGGACCAGCTCTGGATCGATCGGGGGACGCCCGTCGACCCGGAGGCCGTGACACCGGCCCCAGGCGAGCTTGGTCGGATCCGCCTCGACGAGCCGGACGGCCATACCGCCCGCGGCCAGGGCATAGGCCACGGCACAACCGATTCCGCCGGCCCCGACGACGTCGACCGCGGGGCTTTTTTCTTCGACGACGCGCACCGCCGCACTGTAGCTCTGCGCTTCGGGTCTGTGCGAAGGGCTCGAGGCGGCGGCGTCCGGGCCCCGATCCGGGGTATGCCGCCAGCGGCGCGGGGTCGCCTCCTCTCCGCTCAGAAGAGCTGGCGCCAAGGACCCCGCAGCGGCTGGAACCAGGCCGCGACGACGAAGAACAGGCAGGCGATGGCAGCCAGACGCGCCGGCGTGGCGAGCAGGCGCGCTAGGCCGCTGTGGGGCGGCTCCGGCGGCTCGCGCAGGATGCACAGGTAGGCGCAGCTCATCGCATAGAGGAAGACCCACGAGAGCTCGCCGCCCGTGAAGACCAGCATGCTCCCGTGGAGCGCCAGCCCGACCCAGACGCCGACCCGGTTCCACCGGGGCACCACGAAGAGCAGCCCGAGCGTCAGCTCGGCGAGGATCGTGTACGCGCCGAGGGCCACGAAGAGGGCATCCCCTGGGAATTGCTCGGCGAGGCTCGTGATCCCATCGCGCTCGAGCACTTCGCGCGTCCAGAAGCCGAAGAAGCGGCCCGAGCGCCAGTCGGGCTCGAGCAGCTTGTTCAGTCCGGCGCCGAGGTAGATCAGACCGAGCTGGGTCCGGAACATCCAGGCCCCCTGCTCGCGCGACTGCAACGAGACGAGCACGAGGAGCAGACCGACGCTCAGCGTGCTGTTCGAGTAGAGCGGTCGCGAGGCCAGGACGCTCAGCAGGATGCAGGCGCCGCACGCGAAGCTCGCAGGCCGCACGGCCCGGTCGAGCCAGAGGGCGAGCGAGGCCGCCACGAACAGTGTGCCCCAGAACGAACGCGTCCAGATGCCCTCGGGAAGACGATCGAGAACGGTCAGGAAGGGGAGATAGGCGTCCGGGAGACAGGGGATGCCCCCGGCGATCCAGGCGTAGAGCACGAGCAGCTTGGCCGCCATCAGCACCAACGACGGTACGGGGGTCGTGCTCCATGCCCGGAGACGGCGCGAGGCGCCGAGAGCCACCCCGCTCATCGCGGCCACCGCCAGACCTCCGGCGGCGCGCCGTTCACGCGGTAGCGCATGCGGACCCGGGCCCCGTCCCCCGCGCCGTAGGTCTGCTCGTACTGGCGGACGATCGCCATCACGTGCGCCTGCGATCGATTGTCGCGTCCGGCGGCCGGGATCCGGTAGCGGCGCCGGATCTCGCCAGGCGAGAGACTCCGGTCGTCGATGCGTACGTCGAGCTCGTAGAAGGTGATCCGATCGTAGGGGGCCCAGGCGACGTAGCGGGTCGGGGCGAACCGCGCGTACGCGATCCCCGCCAGCTGGAACGCAAACAGGGCGACGGCCGTCGCGGTGCGCAGCGTCGTCGGCCAGCAATGTGTGACCCTCGCCCCCAGGGCCTCGTTGCCCGTCATCGCTCCCGCCCGCGGCGCTGGATCGGCCGTCGAGCCAGACCGTCGCGCCGCGCCCGGCGGCGGGCAAGCCCCGCCGGGTGGCGGCGCCGCGCTCAGCGTCCGGGGTCGGTGCGGCTGCGTCGCCCGGCGCGTCGTCCCTTCGGCTGACAGCCCGGACACCGGAAGAGCTTGCGACTCGACACGACGAGGCGTTCGATCCGACGTCCGCAGGCGTAGCAGCGGCGGCCACCCCGGGCGAAGACGTGGTGGCGGAGCTCGCGGCGCGTCAGGCCCCGGGCGCGCTGCGCCTCGACCCGGCGCGGATCGTTGGTGATCCCGCCGGTCCGGTAGGCGCGGCGCGTGACGCCCCTGACGGCCGCCGCGAGGGCACCCGCCTCGGCGTCGTCCAGGTCCGTTGGGCGCAGCGAGGGGTGGAGCCCCGCCACGAACAGGATCTCGGATCTCAGATAGTTGCCGAGACCGGCGACGAAGCCCTGATCGAGCAGGAGCGCACCGCGCTGGCGCCGGGCGAAGCGTCGGTTCCGGAGGCGAGCGACGAGGGCGGCGTCGGTGAGCCCTCGAGCGAGCGCGTCCGGCCCGAGCTTTGCCAGGAAGGGATGTCGGTCGCGCTCCTGCTCCGGCACGACGTCGATCTCGGAGGCACTCAGGAGCCAGGCGGAGTGACGCTCGTTGTGGATCGCGAGCCGCACGCTGCGTCGGGTCGACGGCTCGCGACCCGCTCGCGTCACGGTCCAGCGTCCGTAGAGCTGGTTGTGGCTGTAGACGACGAGGGCACCGGAGAAGCGGGTCAGCATGGCCTTGCCCCGCGTGTCGATGGCGTCGACCGTCCGTCCGCGGAGCTTCCGCTCGTAGGGCTTCAGCCGATCGAAGGCGAAGAAGACGCGCTCCGCACGATGGCCCACCAGGGCGCGGGCCACCCGGTCGGCGGCGCGACGGATCTCGGGGCCTTCGGGCAAGACGAGCTAGCCCACGACGCGCCCGTCGAGGGCGCCCGCCATCCAGCGAGGGAAGCGGCTCCAGAAGGCCCGCTGGCCGAGCGTCCAGACACCCGCCAGCCAGCGCCGCACGAAGCTGGTGACGCGCAGGGTGACGTCGGTGCCGCCGTCCGGCGCGTCCCACAGCTCGAACTCGAGGCGGGTCGGACGGATGAATCGGAGACCGATGACGTAGCTTCCGTAGAAGTACCGCAGGTCGCGGTAGGTGCCCTCCCGGATCTCGGTCAGGATTCCCGCGAACGACATCAAGGGGCCGTGGTGGATGTTCAGGCCCCCGACGTGGAAGCCCGGCGGGACGTCCGGGTCGGCCGACACGAACTCGACGCGGAATGGCCAGAGCTGACCCCGCACGAAGGTCTCCGGCTCTTCCAGCCAGCGCCAGACACGCGCACGCGGCGACGAGATCCGGAAGCTTCGCTCGTACTCGTGGCGCACGAATCCCGACGGTGCCGCTACGGGCGGAGGCGCGATGGCCTCGGGCGCCGCTCCGGACTCGGCGCTCGCCGGGTGGATCTCGTCCTCCGCCGCGGCGCCAGGGTTCGACGAATCGGACGAGCGGGTCGACACCAGACCTCCGAAACGCGCGCGGACAAGCGCCGCCACGCCGAGTAGGCTCCGAGCGTGACTCGCGAAACGTCCTCCTTCCAGCCAGGCCCGTCGGACGGCGGGTTCGTGCCCCGCCGGATCGCGATCGTCGGAGCCGGGGTCGCCGGCCTCACCTGCGGCCAGAGGCGCGCCGCCGAGGGGCATAGGGTCGAGGTGTTCGACAAGGGGCGGGGTCCGGGCGGTCGCCTCGCCACGCGGCGCCGCGGGGCGCATGCGTTCGATCACGGGGCCCAGTACTTCACGGCGCGGGATGCGTCGTTCCGGGCTGCCGTCGAAGCCTGGCGGGCCGCCGGCTGCGTCGCCGCGTGGGAGCCGATCGAGACGGTCGAGCGTCCTTCCGCGCGTGCCGAATCCCGGCTGGTCGGGACGCCCGGGATGAGCGCGATCGGGCGCCGTCTCGCCGCTGGTGTCCCGGTTCGGCTCGGCTCGACGGTCGCCGCACTCGTCGCCGCCGACCCCGACGAAGGCTGGGCCGTGCGGCTCGAGGACGGAAGCGAGCACGGGCCCTACGACCGCCTCGTCCTCGCGATCCCGGCGCCCCAGGCGCGCGCGCTCCTCGCGGCTCATGCGTCGTTGGCGGGATTCGCGGCCGAGCTCGAAGAGGTCGCGATCGATCCCTGCTGGGCCCTGCTGCTCGGGTTCGCGGGGCGGCTTTCCGCCGCCTTCGACGCCCGGCGTGCGCGCCAGGGCCCGATCGCCTGGGCGGCCCGGAACGGATCGAAGCCCTCGCGCGATGGCTCGGAGAGCTGGGTCGTCCACGCGTCGCCGGACTGGTCGCGCGAACACCTCGAAGAGAAACCCGATCGGGTGGCGCACGCGCTCCTCGCCGAGCTGCCGGGGTTCGTGGGCACGGAGATTCCGGAGCCGGTCTTCCAGCAGGCCCATCGCTGGCGCTACGCGCTGGTGAGCCAGCCCCTGGGCTCGCCCTTCCTCCTCGATCGCGAGCGGGGAATCGGGCTCTGCGGAGACTGGTGCATCGCGCCTCGCATCGAGGCGGCCTGGACCAGCGGCGCGGAGCTCGGGGCCGCGATGCTCGGGACGCTCGCTCCGGTACGTCGGCCGACGACCTGAGGTTCAGGTGGATGCGGCCCCGGCGGCGAGTCCGAACACCATCACCGCCCGCAGGCTCCACGCCGCCGTCCGGAACCAGTTCCCGCGCACGAGTCGCCGAAGGGCCGCCGGGTCGCAGCCCCGACCCAGCCGATCGTGTTCGGGCACCAGGAAGAAGAAGGTCGAGATCCCGATCGCCGCGATCAGCCCGAGACCGAGCCCGGACGACACGCTCGGAACGAGCCACGCGACGAGGGCGCCGCTCGCCAGCTCGGCCACCATCAGCGGACCGACGATCCAGCGCGTGCGAGCCGTGTGCCCCCGCTCGTAGCCCGGGAAGCTCGTCGCATCGATTCGCGCGAAGAGCGGGTAGTGGACCACCTGGACGAACCACGCGACGCCGACCATCGCGAGTGTCACGGCGAGATGACCGAGCAGGATCAGGCTCGCGAGGGGCGACATGGGTCGGGCCTCCCGATGCTCGGCACGCTGCGGACGCACACCCCGTGGGCGCCGACATGGCGGGTCGTGCCGGCATCGCCACTCATGGTTGGAGCTTTCGGCGTCGCCATGCGGCGCGCGCGCCGCGCCCGCGCTCGTAGACCTCGCGGGCGTGGAGCCGGTCGCGGCGGTTCTGCCAGAACTCGATCGTCTCGGGCACGACGCGGAAGCCTCCCCAGGCCGGAGGACGCGGCACCTTCCCTCCCCGGTGGCGCTCGGCGAGCTCGGCGCGGCGCGCCACCAGCTCGCGACGTTCGCCGAGGCCGGCGCTCTGCCGCGATGCGGCTGCCGAGAGCCGGCTGCCTCGCGGGCGCGACTCCCAGTAGGCGTCGGCGTCGGCTCCGGGAAGCGGTTCCACCGTCCCCTCCACACGCACCTGTCGGCCCACCGATTCCCAGTACCAGATCAACGCCGCGCGTGGATTCTCGCGGAGCTCGCGTCCCTTGCGACTCCGACCGTCGGTGAAGAAGACGAAGCCTTCGGGGCCCCACTGCTTGAGCAGCACCATGCGTACCGAGGGTCGTCCATCGGAAGTGGAGGTCGCGAGACCCATGGTCTCGGGGTGCGCGGTTCCAGCGGCCTCGGCCGCCCGGTACCAACGCCCGAAGCGTTCGAAGGGATCCATTGCGGCAGTCTGTCAGTCGGGCAGGGCGAACGCCAAGACATGATCGCCGAGGCGCGTCCCCGCCGTTCCGTGACCCCCGGCCGCGATCACCACGAACTGGCGCCCGCCGGCGGAGTAGCTCATCGGGGTCGCCTGGCCACCCGCCGGGAGACGCGCCCGCCAGATCTCGTCACCGTTCCGGAGGTCGAAGGCGCGCAGGTAGTCGTCCATGGCGGCGCCGATGAACACCAGTCCGCTCGCCGTCACCAGGGGACCACCGATGTTCGGAACGCCCGCCCGCCACGGAATCGGGACCGGCGCGAGATCGCGCACCGTTCCGAGCGGCACCTTCCAGCGGATCTCGCCGCGATCGAGGTCGACCGCCACCAGGCTGCCCCAGGGCGGTGGGCTGCACGGGAGACCGATGGGCGAGGTCAGGCGCCGGCGCATCATCGCGTAGGGTGTGCCTTCCTGAGGCCCGAACTCCCAGTCCTCGTTCACACGGCGGACGCTGGCGAGCCGATCGCGCGGAATCAGGCGGACCTGGAAGGGCAGCTCCATCACGTTCACCACCAGGATCTGGCGCCCGGGATCGACCGCCACACCGCCCCAGTTGGCGCCCCCCCCGTTCCCGGGCACCTGCAACGATCCGCCGAGCGTCGGAGGGGTGTAGATGCCGTCGTGGCGGAGATCCTCGATGGCGCGCCGGCACCAGCCCCGATCGAGCGGGGTCAGGCCCCACGCGTCGTCCGGGTCGAGGCGCTGACGGACGAGGGGTGGAGGTCGGAGGGGGAACGGCTGGGTCGGCGCGAGCGTCTCGCCCGGGCCCCCGTCCTGCGGCACCGGGCGCTCCTCGACCGGGAACAGGGGATCGCCGCTCTCGCGGTGCAGCACGAACAGGAAGCCCATCTTCGTCGCCTGGATCACCGCGGGTACGCCATCGTCGCCTCGCTGGAGGCGTGTGAGGGTCGGCTGTGCGGGGACGTCGTAGTCCCACAGGTCGTGATGCACCGTCTGGAAGTGCCAGACCACCTCGCCCGTCGACCCGCGCAGCGCCACCACCGAGCTTCCGTAGTAGTCGAGGGCTGGATCGTGGCCGCGGTAGTAGTCGGGCGACGGATTGCCGGTGGGGACGAAGACCAGCCCGCGTTCGACATCCACCGACATCGGCGCCCAGACGTTCGGGGTGGCGGGTCGGTAGCGATGTCCGGCCGCGCGCAGGGCTGCGCGGTCGGTGCCGGGCGGAGCGAGATCCCAGGCCCAGACGAGATCTCCGGTGCGCGCGTCGTATCCGCGCACGACGCCGCTCGGTGCATCGACGCGGGCGTTGTCGGAGACCGCCGAGCCGACGATCACCCGATGACCCACCACGACGGGCGGGGAGGTCACCTGGTATTCGCCCTCCCACCGAAAGGGTCCCACGTCGGCACCGAGATCGACCTGGCCAGCTTCTCCGAAGTCGCCGCATGGTGCGCCCGTCGCGGCGTCGAGGGCGATCAGCCGATGGTCGTTGGTCGCGGTGAAGATGCGATCCCGGCACGCCGCGGGCGCCCCGCTCGACGCGTCGCTCCAGGCCGTGACGCCGCGGCAGGTGAGCTGATTGGCGTAGCGGGCACCGAGATCGATCTTCGGGTCGTAGCTCCAGCGCTCCCGCCCGGTGGTCGGGTCGAGCGCGATGACCCGATTGAACGGCGTGCAGAAGTAGAGGGTGTCGTGCGCCAGGATCGGCGTCGCTTCGAAGGCGCTCGTGGCCGCGAAGCGTCCGGTGCCGTCCGACACGTCGCCCGTGCGGTAGCTCCACGCGAGCTCGAGGGTCTCGACGTTGTCGGGAGAGATCTGATCGAGCGCGACGTAGCGCTGGCCGCCGGGGTCGCCCCCGTAGTCGGGCCAGTCGGAGGCCCGACCGGGGACCGGCGCACCTGGGGAACCCGTCGCAATCGGTTCGGCCGCAGCCACGCCGACCGCCGTGGCCCACGTCGCGATGGCCGCCCGCATCGCGTATCGCACGAGCCGGCGGCTCGGAAGGGACCGCTGCATACGGCGGATCGTATCGCAGCGCGCCAGACCCGGAACGCAGCGTCTTCGTGGCAGCGCCGCAGCGCGCAGACGAGCGGTCCGGCTGGCCGCATCGCGAGGTCGGGCCGGTCACGCTCGGGGTTGCTTCGGGCGGGCGGTTCCGCTCTGATCCGGTCGCGCGCGTGACGCGCTCGACCGCTTGGCGCTCGTCCGAGACGCGTGCCCTCACGCCCCAACCCGGGATCCCGAATTGCCCGAGTCCGTCTCCCCGTTTCGCCGCGTCGTCCAGAACTCGTTCTGGCTGGTCGCCACCGAGACCGTGTCGCGCGGATTCACCTTCCTGGTGCTGGTGTACCTGTCACGGACCCTCACGGTCGATGGCATCGGAGTCGTCGAGTTCGGTCTGGCCGTCGTGACCTTCCTCCAGATGGCGGCAACCGGCGGTGCCAACGTGCTCGGGGTTCGCGTCGCCGCACGCAGCCGACGCCCCCTCGGCAGCGTCGCCGGGGTGCACCTGCTCGTCACATGGATCCTGTTCCTGCCGCTCGTCGTCGTGTTCGCGGTCGTCGCCAGCTGGACCGTCGAGTCGGTCGAGATGCGGATCGCGGCGGCTCTCTTCGCGCTCTCGGGACCGCTGGTGCCCCTCGGATTCCGCTGGGCCTTCATCGGGCGGGAGCGGACGGCGACCCTGTTCGCCGGCGCCGCCGGCTCTTTCGCGGTCTATCTGGCCGGTTGCCTGCTCTTCGTGAGAGGGCCCGGGGACGCGCTGCGGGTGCCGCTCGTCTATCTCGGAGCGTCGCTGCTCCGCGCCCTGGTGCAGGGATCCGCCTTCGTGCGGAGCTTCGGGCGTCTGCGGCTTCGCGTGCGCCGGCGCCGTCTGCGCGCCTGGCTCGGCGCCGCGCTCGAACTCACCACCGGAAGCATCGCCCGCAGTCTCTCCTACTTCCTCGACGTCCTGGTGTTGGGCGTCTGGGTCTCGAGCGCCGAGGTGGGCGAGTATGCCGTCGGCGCCAAGATTCCGCTCTTCCTGTGCACGCTCGCAGCCTTCGTGCAGCACGCCTTCTTTCCGAGCACCTCTCGCATGGTCCAGGCGCACGATCGCGCCGCGCTCGCGCGCGTGCAGCGCATCGCGATCCAGACGGGTCTCGCGATCGCGGTGCCCGGTCTGCTCTGTCTGTCGCTCGTGAGTGCCCCCCTGATGGAGCTGCTCTTCACCGACGCACTCGCGGGGTCCGTCCCGTTCTTCGTGATGCTGCTCTGGCGGTTCCCGTTGCACGCCGTCTCGGGCTTCTTCCGAAACGTCATCTGGGCGCAGGAGCCCGCGCTCGACGCACGGATCGCGACGTGGGGGCTCGCCGCGAGCGCCTCGCTCGTGGTCCTCGGAACGCTTCTCCTCGGCACCTTCGGCGCCGCCGCCGGCATCGTGCTCGGCGACTTCGCCACGCTCGGCATGTTGGTCGTCGTGGCGGGGCCGTCGCTTCCGCCCTCGCGAGTGCTCGAACGGGCCTGGGCCGGGCGCCTCGCGCTCGCTCTCTTCGCGGGCGCCATCGCCATCGATCTCGCCAGCCGCTTCGCGCCGCCCGCGCTGGTGCCGGTGGGTCTCGCCGCCTGGATCGGCGGAGCCCGGCTGGCCATCGGTCCCAATCTACGCCAGCTCTCGCAGGCGCTCTCCGAACGAGGCGCGCGCGCCGAGCGTCCCTGAGCCGCGAGGTGCTCCCACGCCTGGACGCGACGATCGGGGTGGCGAACGGTTCGGGGGGGCATGAGGGTGAATCCCTACCCAGTCTTGCTTCTCCGCACGAGCGAGCGCGCACGGGAATCCAGACGTGCGAACCTCGTGAAACCATCCGTGTGGCGGCGGGTTCGAATCACGCAAGGCGGTGGGCGGCCCGCGCCCGAGAAAAACCCTACGCTCGAACCGGCATCCGACCGGCAGGCGCTCGCGGGATCGACCCCATCCGGTGAGCCTGGCGGCCCGATATCCGGAGGTCCTGATGCTGCGACGATTCCGGCTGCTGCAGTGGTTGTTCTGTGCGACGGCGCTTGCGGGAGGCGGCTGGCTGGGCATGCCCGCTGTCGCCCGCGCCCAGGGCCTCGAGCTCTCGCCGGCCCTCGAGGCCGAGATCGGGGAGGTGCTCGCCGAGAAGCAGCGCCGCAGTCCGGCCGAGCGGAAGCTCGATTCCTCGCTCCTGTACGAATGGCGGCGCTGGCACGGCCGCGGCTGGGTTCCGCGCGGTGCGAGCTTTCGCCGTCCCGTCGGCGTCGATACCGAAGGACGCGTGGTGGTCGACATCCGCTGCGACGTGGTCCCGGCGCTCCGGGCGCGCCTCGCCGAGCTCGGAGGCGAGACCCTTCGTGAGCAGCGGGGCCTGCAGTGGATGCGCGCCCGGCTTCCGATCCGGGCCCTCCTGCGGCTCGCCGAGTCGCCCCACGTCGGCCACATCCGCCGGGCCGATCGCTTCACGACCCACAAGATCGACACGTCGGAGGGTGACGAGACGCACCGCGCCGACCTGGCCCGCCAGACCTTCGGGGTCGATGGCAGCGGGATCCGGATCGGCGTCATCTCGGACGGGGTCGACTCGCTCGCTGCCCTTCAGGGGAGTGGCGACCTTCCCGCCGTGACGGTGCTCCCAGGACAGTCGGGACGCGGGAGCGAGGGCACGGCCATGCTCGAGATCGTCCACGATCTCGCTCCGGGCGCCGAGCTCCTCTTCGCGACCGGATTCAGTGGCCAGGCGAACTTCGCGGCCAACGTGCTCGATCTCCGCG
This sequence comes from uncultured Spirochaetales bacterium, assembly GCA_964474935.1. Classification (GTDB taxonomy): domain Bacteria; phylum Myxococcota_A; class UBA9160; order UBA9160; family JAFDDA01; genus CAYYUT01. The sequence goes on along the minus strand of CAYYUT010000015.1, from coordinate 160 downwards.
CGGCCGGAGCCGACATCATCGTCGACGACCTGCTCTACTTCGCCGAGCCCGCCTTCCAGGACGGGATCATCGCCCAGGCCGTGAACCAGGTGACGGCGGAAGGGGCGCTCTACTTCTCGTCGGCCGGCAACTCCGGCAACGCCCGGCGCGGGACCGCCGG
>CAYYUT010000014.1:0-17643 GCA_964474935.1 uncultured Spirochaetales bacterium | reverse complement strand
AGGCCGGCCGGCGCATCGCGGCGCTGCCTGCCCTATCTGTCGTCGACGATCGAACCTCTCGAGCTGCTGGAGCAGAACGTCCGACTCCACCGCGAGCATCTACCGAAAGGACTCGCGGCGCCCGGCTGCGTCGTGCTCCGGACCCTCCACGTCGCGGCCAGCCGGGCGGAGCAGGAGCGGGTGAACGACGCGCTCGCGCGCGAGGCGCGCGAGCAGGCCGCCCGCCTCCCCGAGCCGCTCAGAACGGGACTCGGCCCCGGGGCATCGAAGCGGGCGATCGTGGGAGGGCCCGACGAGGTCGCCGGCGATCTGCAGGTCTACCGGGAACGCCTCGGCCTCGAGCTCCTGATCGTCCGGGGCCGGACCCCGGGCGTGGCGCCCGAGGCCCAGCGCCGGTCGCTCGAGACCCTGATCGGTCGGGTCCTGCCCGAGCTTCCGGGGGCCGGTCCAGCCCTCTCGGGCTCGGCCGCGCCTTGAGCCGGGGCGCGCGGTCGGGGGCCAGCGCGCAGAATCGGGCGGATACCCCATGGGGAATGCCTGATTTGCCACATGAAACGGGCAGGTCCCACCTACCTGTCGACGGCTCGTGGGTCGCGCCTGGCGCGGCTGCGACGGCCGGGAGTCAGTCGAAGCGTGCGAGTCGTGCCAATGCGGACAAGGTGGATGGCATCGATGCCCGGGCGTGCGCCTGTTCGACCCGTGGCCTGCGGGTCCGGCGCAGACGCATGGCGCGCCCATCCGTTCGCGCGCCCCGTCGCGCGCCCGGTGGCGCTCCGGCTGGCGAGCGCCCTGCTGCTCGCGCTCCTCGCCGCGCTCCCGGCGCACGCATCCCTCGAGCTCGGTCAGACCGCGACGGGCGGCGAAGCCCGGGCGGTCGCCCTGACGGGCGAGTTCGCGCTCGTCGCCAGCGATGGGGCCGGGCTCGCCATCGTCCCGATCGGTCCGGATGGGCGCCCGGGTTCCCCGACGACCATCGGCCCCTCCGACGTCCGCGACGTCGCGACGCTCGGCGGTCGCACCCTCCTGGCCTCGCCGAGCGCCGGCCTGGTCGTGATCGACACCTCCGACCCGGCTTCACCCGGGCCGCCCACCTCGTCGCTTCCGGGTGCCGGCACGGCCCGATCGGTCGCCGTGGTCGGAGAGGTGGCCTACGTCGCGGCCGGTCCCGGCGGACTCCGTCTGTTCGATCTATCGGAGCCGACCCTTCCCGAGCGTGCCTCCCTCGATGGCTTCGTGGTCGAGATCGGCGATGCGGTCGACGACGACGTGATCGGGTTCCTCGCCTTCGTGGCCACCACCGACGGCCTCGCGGTGATCGATGTGACCGATCCGCTGGCGCCGGTGCTGCTCGCGAGCCTCCCGCTCGCCGCGGGCCTCGGCGAAGCCGTGGCGGCGCTCGGTACGACGGTGTTCGTCGCGGCCGGAGCCGACGGGGTCTTCGTCGTCGACGTCGCGGCGCCCGAGGAGCCCGTCGTGCGCGCCAGCGTCGAGACCGCGGCCCCCGCCCTCGGGCTCGCCATCAGCGGCGCGCGTCTGATCGTCGCCGCCGGCGAGGCCGGGATCGAGAACGTCGACGTCACCCTCCCCGACCGACCCGTCCCGATCGACCGGATCGATACGGAGGGCACCGCGCGCGCGGTGGCCCCGCGCGGCCGACGTCTGTTCGTCGCCGACGGAGACGAGGGCCTCGTCGTGTTCGACTCCGCCAACCCGGTCCGGCTCGGAAGCCTCGCGACCGGAGCCCCCGGCCGGGGCCTCGCCACGACGGCGGATCGGGTCTGGGCCGCCGATGGCGACGGCCTGGCCGAGATCGACCCCGCGAACCCCGCCGCGCCCCGCCTCGTCGAGCGCTTCGAGACCGCCGGCACGGCGAACGACGTGGCCCTCGCCGGCGAGTGGGCCCTGGTGGCCGACGGTGCCGACGGCCTCGCGATCATCGACGTCTCGTCGGGCCCGACGCGCGGGGACACCTCCCACGTGGTCCTCGGCGGCGACGCCCGGGCGGTGGCGCTCCAGGACGGACTCACCGTGGTCGCGATCGGCGCGGCCGGCGTCGCGGTGGTCGATGTGGCCGACCCGTCCGCGCCGGGCGCCCCGATCCCGATCGCCACCTCGGGGGCTGCGAGCGACGTGGCCACCCTTCCCGGCCAGGCGATCGTCGCGCTGGATTCGGGCGCGCTCGCCTTCCTCGACCTCACCGATCTCGGAGCGGGAGCGCTCGAGCTCCCCATCGCCGGTGTGCCGCGCGCGCTCGCGGTCGACGCAGGCTTGCTCTTCGTGGCGGCGGACGGGCCGGGCCTGATGCTGATCGATCCGTCGAGCGGCACCACACTCGCCACGCTCCCGCTCGCCGACCCGCGCGCGGGGGCGGCGAGCGACACCCGCGCGCTGGTCGGGCTCGGCGATGGCAGCGTCCGGGTCGTCGACGTCTCGGAGCCGGCGAGCCCGCGCGAGATCGGGCGGATCGAGCCCGCGGGCGCGGCACCCGATGCGCTCGCCTTTCTCGATCCGGAGCGTCCGCTCGCCGCCGGTCCGAGCGGTCTCGAGATCTTCGCCTTCGACGCGGTGGCCCGGCCGATCGCGCAGGCGCCGGTTCCCGAGGGTGTGTCGGCCGAAGAGGTGGCCGCGGATGGCGTCATCGCCTGGTCGACGGCGCTCGAGGAGGGTCTGCTGGTCTTCGACGTGAGCCCGGGCGTGGTGCCCAAGGCGGCGAATCTCGTGCCGTCCGGCGCCGCCGCCCGTGGCGTCAGCGCCGCCGACGGTCTCGGTACGATCGCCTTCTCGGAGACCGGTGTGCTCACGCTCGAAGGGGCGGGCTTCGGCGACGTGGGCGACGTCGAGCTCGAGGCCGAGTTCCACACCGATGTCGCGGTCGAAGGTGCCCGCGCCTATCTCTCCCACTTCGAGGGCGCACTCGACGTCGTCGACGTGGCGCTGCCTCTCGAACCGCGTCTGCTGCGGAGCATCCCGATCGCGGGCACGGGACGCGCGATCGCCGTGCGCGACGGGCGCGCCTACGTGGCCGGGAGCGCCGTGCTGCAGGTGATCGATCTGGCCAGCGACACGGCGCTCTGGGAGTGCACGGCGACGGCCTGCCTGAACGCGCTGACCCTGTCGCTGGTGGGTGATGTCGCCTACCTCGGCACGACTCTCGGTGTCGCGGTGCTCGACGTCGCCGATCCGGCCTCGCCGAGTGTGATGGCGACCCTGCCCGGTGGAACGCTCTCGATGCTGGCCGCCGACCCGCGCTTCCTGGTCGCCTACCGTGCCGGCGAGCTGCTCCGCCTCTACGACGTATCGGACCCCTCGGCGCCCGAGCTGCTCGCCAGCTACACGCCCCCCACCAACTTCTTCGTGCAGCGTCTGGTGGTCCGCGGCGATCTCGTGCTCGCCGTCGAGGCCCGGCTGCTGAACGGCCGGCAGCGCACCCGCGTCGTGACCTTCGGGCTCGATCCGGTGCCGGATGACGATCTCGAGCCGATCGATACCCAGAGCTTCGACTTCCTCATCGGTACCGACCTGGCGCTCGACGGCGACCGCGCGATCCTGGTGTCGGCGAGCTTCAGCGTGGGCGGGTTCACGGTCCCCGGCACCCTGCGTCTGCTCGGGGTCTCGAGCTCGGGCCTGATCTCCGACGGCCCGTCGGCCGCAGCGCTCGGGAGCCCGGTGGGCACCGTCGTCGAGGGGCGGATGGTCTTCACGGCGTCGCAGGGCTACGGCCTGCTGTCCCACTCGCTGGTCTCGCCCCTGAACGTGCCGAGCGGGGGCTTCGCGACCCCGGGCATCGCTTCGGAGGTGGCGGCGGCCGACGGTCGCCGCTTCGTCGCCGACGGTCCGAGGGGCCTGCTCGGCTCGGCCTCCTGCGACGCACCCCAGACGCCCGAGTTCGACACCGATGGCTTCGCGAGCGACCTGGCTCTCCGGATCGGTCCGGGCGACGACGCGCGCGATTTCGCGCTCCTCGTCGACGAGAACGGCGGCGGTCGGCTGCGGGTGATCGACGTGACCGACGAGTGCGCGATGTTCCAGACGGATGTCGTGTCGGGTGCCTCGGCCCGCGACGTTGCCGTCGTGGGCGATCGCGTCCTGCTCGCCGCGGGCGAGGCGGGCCTCCGGGTCTTCGAGCTCGACCCCGAGGGGCTCCTGACCGAGCTTCCGGGGGCCGCGAGCGACGACGCCCATGCGGTCTTCGCGGGCGCCGATCGGGCTCTCGTGGCCGACGGCGCTGCGGGGACGCGACTCTACGACCTGACCCCGCTCGACCGCGAGCCGCCGGAGGCGCCGCTGCCGGTCGGGCGCCTGTTCGCAGCGGGCCGGTCGAAGGCGGTGGATCTCTCGAACGGTCGGGCCTATCTGGCCCAGGGCGAGGCGGGTCTCGCCGTCGCCGAGCTGCTCGAGCCCGACACCGACGGCGACGGGCTCCTCGACGAGACCGAGATCGTTGCGCTCGGGACCGATCCCACCCGGATCGACAGCGACGGAGACACCCTCCCGGATGGCGACGAGCTCGATCGCGAGCTCGACCCCCTCGACCCGGATGGCGACGGCGATGGGCTGCCCGACGGCGTGGAGATCACGCTCGGGAGCGACCCGCGCAGCGCCGACACCGATGGCGACGGGCTCGAAGACGGTCTCGAAGGCGATCGGGGCACCGACCCGACCGATCCCGACAGCGACGGCGACGGCCTGTGCGATGGGCCGGTGACGGTGGGAAGCTGCGTGGCGGGCGAGGACCTCGAGGGCGACGGCGAGCTCGACCCGGGCGAGACCGATCCCGACGATCCCGACACCGATGGGGACGGGATCGACGACGGTGAGGAAGTGGACCTCGGGCTCGATCCCGAGGTGGCCGACTCGGACGGCGACGAGCTTGCGGACGGTCTCGAGAGGGAACTCGGGACCAACCCGCTCGAGCGCGACAGCGACGGCGACGGCACCGACGACGGCGACGAGGATTCGGACGGAGATCGCCTCACCAATCTCGAAGAGCTGCGCGACTGGACCACCGACCCGGCCGATCCCGATACGGACGACGACGGCCTCGAGGACGGCCGCGAAGTGCTAGCCCTGCCCGATCCGGGCTCCGATCCGGACGCCGACCCGCGACCCACGTACTTCCTGTGTCCGGGGCTCGACCCGGAGAACCCGCAGGTGGTGCCGGAGGGCTGCTTCGCGCATCCCCTGGTGGCCGACACCGACGGGCTCGGACGCACGGACGGCGCCGAGGATTTCGACAGCGACGGGGTGCGCACCAGCGACGAGGTCCAGACGCTCTGCCGTGACTTCGAGGCGGACCCCTGTCCGAGTCCGTTCCGTGCCAACTCCTATCCCGACCAGGCCGAGGCGGATGGTCTCGAGGACTACGACGACGATGGTCTGCGAAATCTGCGCGAGATCCTGCGTTCGCTGACCGATCCCCTCGACGCCGACACCGACGACGATGGCCTGTGCGACCGCAGCGCTCCGGCGACGGGCGAGGGCGAGGAGCCGGTCTGCGTCGGGGGCGAGGACACGCTCGTCCTGAACGGCGACGTCGATCCCGGCGAGACCGATCCCAACGATCCCGACTCCGACGGTGACGGTCTGTGCGACGGATCGCTCCGGGCGGCTCCGATCCTGGACGACGAGGGCGCCGTCGTCTGCGGCGGCGGCGAGGACCTCGATGGCGACGGCGAGCTCGACCCGGGCGAGACCGATCCGCTCGAGCCCGACAGCGACGGCGACGGAATCTGTGATGGCGACCGGGACGACGTGGGCTGCCGCGCCGGCGAAGACCTCGACCTCGACGGCGAGCGAGATCCGGGCGAGACCGACCCGGCGCTCGCCGACAGCGATGGCGACGGCCTCTCGGACGACACCGAGAGCCAGGACGGACCGCTCTGCCTCGGCGATCCGAGCTCGAACCCCTGCCCGGATCCGACCCTCTTCGACACCGCGAACGGCTGCCTCGAAGCCGGGCCGGGCTGCATCGCGGACGGCGACCGTGACCAGGACGCCGACGGCGTGACCGACGCCGTCGAGCTCGGGGTCGCCCGACCCGGCGGCTTCACCGGGGTCTTCGATCCCGACAGCGACGACGATGGCCTGTGCGACGGAGCGGGCGACGGCGACGAGACCTGTGTCGCCGGCGAGGACCTCGACGGCGACGGGGTGCTCGACGAGGGCGAGAGCGATCCGCTCCTCGCCGACACCGACGCGGACGGGCTCGAGGACGGCGAGGAACGCAGCCTCGGAACGGACCCGAACGATCCGGACAGCGACGGCGACGGCATCGACGATGGCGTCGAGCTCGAGCTCCTGCTCGACCCGACCGATCCCGACAGCGACGGCGACGGACGCTGCGACGGGCCGGGCGACGGCGGCGGGAGCTGCGATCCGCTCCCCGAGGACGAGGACGGCGACGGACTCCGCGACATCGACGAGATCACGCGGATCGGAAGCCGACCCGACTCGATCGACACCGATGGCGACGGACGTTGCGACGGCCCCGATCTCTTCGTGTGCGGGCCCGAGCGCGAGCCGTGCGCGGCCGACGATCCCGATGCCACGCTCTGCCCCGGTGAGGATCGCGACGGCGACGGGATGCTCGACCCCGGTGAGACCGATCCCACCCGGGTCGACACGGACGGCGACGGGCGTTGCGACGGAGCCGACCGCTTCGTGTGTGGCGCCGATCTCGCCACGGCCGTCGGCTGTGAGCCGGGCGATCCGGGCGCCATCCTCTGCATCGGCGAAGACCCGAACGGGAACGGCGCGAGCGACCCGGGCGAGACCGATCCGAGCAACCCCGACTCCGACGGCGATGGGATCTGCGACGGGGCCCCGGGTCCCGACATCGTCGACGACGCTGGCGTGGTGTGCCGGAGCGGCGAAGACCTCGACGGCGACGGCATGGTGGACCCGGACGAGACGGACCCGAACGTCGCCGACACCGACGGCGACGGGCTCCTCGACGGCGACGAACGCTTCGACGGACCGCTCTGTCTGGGCGATCCCGACGGTCGACCCTGTCCCGACCCGCTGCTCTTCGACAGCCGCGAGCCCTCCTGCCCGGGACCGGCCGAGGGCTGCACGGCCGACGGCGATCGGGACAGCGACGGCGATCTGCTCTCCGACGCGAACGAGACGCGGATCCCCCGCGGCGTCTCCGGTGGCCTGAGCGACCCCCTCGATCCCGACAGCGACGGGGACGGGCTCTGCGACGGTCCCGAGGTCCCGGACCTGTGCGCCGGGGGCGAGGACACCGACGGCGACGGCGTCCTCGATCCGAACGAGACCGACCCGCTCGATCCCGACACCGACGACGACGGTCTCTCGGACGGCGACGAACGGACGATCTGCGATCAGCTCGTCGGGGGCCTGCTCGGTCCGTGTCCAAGCCCGCGCGACTTCGACAGCTTCGAGCCCGGCGTGTCCGACTTCGAGAACGACAGCGACAACGACGGGCTCTCGGACGGAATCGAGGTCACGGTCGACCGCGATCCGGACGACGGCGAGGACGACATCGACGGCACCATCGTGTCCTTCCCCGACAGCGACGGCGACGGGCTGTGCGACGGACCGGTGGCGGTGGGGAGCTGCCTCGCGGGCGAGGACCTCGACGCCGACGGCGAGCTCGACCCGGGCGAGACCGACCCCCTCGATCCGGACAGCGACGGCGACGGTCTCCTCGACGGCGACGAGATCCCGAGCGGACCGCTCTGTCGCGACGGGGGCACGAGCGAGACGGCCTGTGGGCCGGACGGAGCGCCCCTCGTGCTCGACAACCCCTGCCCCGACCCCCTCGACCCGGACAGTCCCCGCCGCGACCCGGCCTTCCCCGGCGGCGCGCCGGTCGAGAACGGGATCGCGGACGGTGACGAGGACTTCGACTGCGACGGCGTCTCGGACGCCGACGAGCTGCTCCGCCTCGGGAGCGATCCGCTCGATCCCGACAGCGACGGAGACGGCCGCCTCGATGGGGACGAAGACCTCGACCGCGACGGCATCACGGCGGCGGGCGAGCTCGACGGACTGGGCACCGACCCGCTCGACGAGGACTCGGACGGTGACGGTCTGTGCGACGGACCCCCGAACGAGCCCGAGCTCTCGGCCTGCGTGGGCGCCGAGGACGCCGCTGCCAGCGCCACGGTCGAGCCCGAGGAAACCGACCCGGCGCTGGCCGACAGCGATGCCGATGGCCTCTGCGACGGGCCACCCGGGCCCCCGCTCCTCGACGAGGACGGCGGCGAGATCTGCCGAGGGGGCGAGGACGCCGACGGCAACGGACTGTTCGACGAAGGCGAGACGGATCCCCTCGATCCCGACAGCGACGACGACGAGCTCTCGGACGGCGACGAGGCCCCGGACGGCCCGCTCTGCCTGGACGATCCGGCCACGAATCCGTGTCCGAGCCCTCTCGACCCGAACTCCGACGGGATGGGTCCCGACGACGGTGACGAGGACCCGGACGGCGACGAGCTCAGCAACGCCCGCGAGCTGAACCGGCTCGGAACCGACCCGCTCGACGCGAACACCGGCGACGAAGCATTGCCCGACGGCGAGCGCGACCCGGACGGCGACGGCTTCGACCATCGCGTCGACAACTGCCCCTTCGTCGAGAACCCGGACCAGCTCGATCCGGACGACGACGATTTCGGCGACCTCTGCGACCTGTGCCCGACGGTCTCCGGTGCCGACCAGGGCGACGACGACAGCGACGGGGTCGGCGACGCGTGTGACAACTGTCCCGGCCGCGCGAACGCCGACCAGCTCGACTTCGATCTCGATGGTGCGGGCGACGTCTGCGACAACTGCCTGATCGATCCCAACGGCCCTGCGGTCCCCGACGCGGGGGGTCGGGTGCAGCTCGACAGTGACGGCGACCGCATCGGGAATCTCTGCGACGGCGACTTCCGCGAGAGCCCCGCACCCATCGTGGGGCAGCCGGACCTCGCGCTCTTCCGTCTGGCCATCGGCCAACGGCGTGACGAGAACACCTGCCCGGGACCGGACGGGAGCCCGAACCAGTCGTGCGAACGATTCGATCTCGACGGGAACCTGCCGATCATCGGCCAGCCGGACCTTGCCCGATTCCGACAGCTCCTCGGCATGCGGCCCGGGCCGAGCGGAGTCGCCCCCGTGTGCGGAAACGGGTACGTCGAACCGGGCGAGGCGTGCGATCCGCCCGACGGGGGCGCCTGCGCACCCGGCTGCCAGCTGGCGGACTGACCGCTCCGAGCCCGGAGCGGGGCGGGGCGGAGCGGAACGACCGGCGAGCCGGCCGGAAGGGTCCGGCGACCCCGCGCTAGTGGTCGGCGCGCTCCCGGGTGAAGGCCACGAAGGCCATGCTCGGCCGCTTCGACGACTCGCGCATCGCGAAGTGGATCGACTCGAGCCTCCAGCCCTCGGAGGTCCATTCGTTCAGGCAGCTCTCGATGGCTTCGTCGGTGACGGTCGAGAGCTCGACGACCTTGTACTCGAGCGACACGCGGAGACCTAGGCCAGGCGGGTGGCGAGCCGACGGGCCGCGTAGGTGATGATCCAGTCGGCGCCCGCGCGTCGGATCGAGACGAGCGCCTCCTCCATGGCGCGATCGCCGTCGATCCAGCCCCGCTCGGCCGCGGCGTGGATCATCGCGTACTCGCCCGACACGTGGTAGGCCGCGAGCGGCACCTCGAAGCGTTCGCGCGCGCGGGCCAGGACGTCGAGGTAGGGCAGCGCGGGCTTGACCATCAGGACGTCGGCGCCCTCCTCGAGATCGAGCTGCATCTCGCGCAGCGCCTCGCGGCCGTTCGCGGGGTCCATCTGATAGCTCCGCCGGTCGCCGAAGGCGGGCGTCGATTCGGCCGCGTCACGGAAGGGCCCGTAGTAGGCGCTCGCGAACTTGGCCGCGTACGAGAGGATCGAGACACCCGTAAGGTCGGCGTCGTCGAGCCGCTGGCGAATCGCCGCCACCCGCCCGTCCATCATGTCGGAGGGCGCGACCACCTGGGCGCCGGCGCGGGCATGGGAGAGCGCCGTCGCCGCCAGGCGATCGAGGCTCGGATCGTTGGCGACGTCACCGTCCTCGATCAGGCCACAGTGACCGTGGTCGGTGTACTCGCAGAGACAGACGTCCGTGATCACGACGAGATCGGGAACCGCGCTGCGGATGCGCTCGACCGCGCGCTGCACGATGCCATCGGCGACGTCGGCCCCCGAGCCGCGCGGATCCTTGTCGTCCGGAATCCCGAACAGGATCACCGCCGGAATGCCGAGATCGGCGAGCTCCTTCGCCTCGCTCTCCACCAGATCGACCGACAGACGCTCGTCCCCCGGCATCGAGGCCACCGGATCCCGGACATCGCGTCCTTCGACCAGGAAGAGGGGCTGGATGAGCTGATCGCGCGAGAGTCGCGTCTCGCGGGTCATGCGTCGCAGCGTCGCGTTCGCGCGCAGCCGACGGGGACGGACGATCGGGAAGCTCATGCGTCTCCTCTCGGGGCCTCGGGCTCGCGGGCCAGACACCCGGCCAGCGCCGCCGCCAGCGCCCGCGCCCCGGGCTCGCCCGGAATCACGTCGGGCTCGATGCCCGCTTCGCGGAGCGCGCGGGCCGTGGTGCGGCCGATGGCCGCCACCGTACAGCGCCCGACCGCGGCGCGCGCCTCGGGATCCAGCATCGCCAGGAATCCGTCGACCGTCGAGGGACTCGTGAAGCAGAGCGCGTCGAGCGCGGCCTCGCGGAGCAGCGCCCGAAGCCGCGGGCCCTCCGCATCGGCCAGAACGGTGCGGTAGGCCACCGGCGTCTCGACCGTGGCCCCCGCCGCGCGGAGCCCCTCGGCGAGCGTATCCCGGGCCCGGTCGGAGCAGGGCAGCAGGAGCGAGAGACCCCGGGGCTCGAGATCGCGCAGGAGCGCCTCGAGCAGGCCTTCGGCGTCGAATCGGGGAGTGGCGAGAGGCGTGGGCGCGAGACCCTCGGCGCGGGCTGCGTCGGCGGTCCGGGGCCCGACGCAGTACACGCGGGGCGACGACGAGCCGACGTCCAGCCCCAGCATCTGCGCCCGCGCGAGCGTGTGGCGCACCGCATTGGCGCTGGTGAAGAGCAGCGCGTCGAAGCCGCCCAGGCGCCCCAGACAGCCGTCGAGGCCCTGCGGATCGGGAGCCGCCTCGACCCGGATCGTCGGAAGCCGGACGGGATCGGCGCCGAGCTCGCGGAGCGCCGCGACCAGCTCGTCCGCCTGGTCTGCGGCGCGCGTCACGAGCACGCGTCGCCCGAAGAGCGGCCGGCGCTCGAACCAGTCGAGCGAGTCGCGCAGCCGCACCACCTCGCCCACCACCACGGTCGCCGGTGCACCCAGCCCGGCTTCGCGGACGCGCTCGGCCAGGCTGGCGAGCGGCGCGACGACGCTGCGCTGACGCGGCGTCGCCCCCCACATGACGGCCGCAGCCGGGGTCTCCGGGGGACGGCCCGCTTCGATCAGCCGACGAGTGATCTCCCCGAGATTGCGCATCCCCATCAGCACCACGAGGGTGTCGGCCGCGCGGGCGAGCAGGTCCCAGCGCGTCGCGGCCGCCGGCCTGCCCGGGTCCTTGTGGCCCGTCACCACGGCGAACGAGGCCGCGTGACGCCGATCGGTGACGGGAATGCCGGCCGAGCCCGGCACCGCCACGGCCGCGCTGACCCCGGGCACCACCTCGAACTCCACCCCGGCCTCGGCGCAGGCGCTGGCCTCTTCGCCCCCCCGACCGAACACGAACGGATGCCCCCCCTTCAGCCGCACCACGCGGCGCCCCTCCCGGGCGAGCTCGGTCATCAGGTTCTCGATGTCGGCCTGGCTGCGGGTCGGCAGGTCGTGGCCCCGCTTGCCGACGTTGATCCGGAGCGCATCGGGCGGCGCGAGCGCGAGCAGCTCGGGCGCAGCGAGCTCGTCGTAGAGCACCGCGTCGGCGCGACGCAGCGCCTCGGCGCCTCGGACGGTGATCAGATCGGGATCGCCAGGCCCCGCCCCGACGAGGGTGACGCGTCCGCCGCCCGCCGGACGCGGCCGCTCCGTCACCCGGCGCCCCCGGCTCCGAGCGCGGCGAGGATGCGGTCGCCGCCGCCCGCGAGCACCGCCTCGGCCGCGCGCCGGCCGGCCTCGCGCGCCTCGGCGACCGGGCAGGTCTCGGCGCCGCGCACGATCTCGCCCTCCTCGGCCGCCACCAGACCCCGGAGGCGCAGCCGGCCCTCGGCCTCGGGCTCGGCATGGGCGGCAAGAGGGACGTGGCAGTCTCCGCCGAGGCGCTCGAGAAAGGCCCGTTCGGCCGCGGCCGCCAGCGATGCGGCCGGGTCGTCGAGGCGGGCGAGCTCGCGTGCCAGCGGATCGTCGGCGCGGGCCTCGAGCGCCAGGATCCCCTGGGCCACGGCCGGGAGCATCACCTCGGGCGCGATCCGTTCGTCGATCCGCTCGGCCAGACCGAGCCGCTCGAGGCCGGCGCATGCCAGCACCACCGCGTCGAGCCCTTCCCGCTCGAGCTTGGCGATCCGGGTGGGGACGTTGCCCCGGATCGGAACGATCTCGAGATCGCGGCGCAACGCGCGGATCTGGGCCGCGCGACGGACGCTCCCCGTGCCGACGCGCGCGCCCGCCGGCAGGCTCTCGAGCGATGCGCCCCGCTCGCGCGCCACCAGGGCGTCGCGCGGGTCGGCGCGATCGGGGAAGGCCACCAGCGCGAGCCCGTCGGCCAACGCGCCCGGGAGATCCTTGGCGCTGTGGATGGCGACGTCGGCCTTGCCGGCGAGCAGGGCCTCTTCGATCTCCTTCACGAAGAGTCCTTTGCCGCCCACGTCGGCCAGGCGCACGTCGAGCAGGCGGTCGCCCGTGGTCTTGTAGGTCTGGATCTCGGTGACGCCACCGAGCCGCTCCTCGATGCGCGCCGCCAGGAAGCGCGCCTGGGCGAGCGCGAGATCGCTTCCGCGCGTGGCGATCCGGATCTTCATCGGGAGGGATTCGTCTCGTCGTCGTCGGAGTCGAGAAGCAGGGCCTCGGACCCGTCGTCGAGGCCGAAGAGGCCACGCGCCGCCTCGAGCGCGGCCACCCCCTCTTCCTGCTCCGCATGGCGTCGCAGCCGCGAGATGGGTGCGTGCAGGAGCTTGTTCACGAGCCCCCGCGCGAGCTGCTCGACGCCGTCACGCTGCTCCGGGGACAGATCGAGGCGTCCCACCTGGCGCTCGAGCTCTTCGTCGCGGATGCGTTCCGCCCAGGCGCGCAGATCACGGATCGTCGGCACGGCCCGGAGCGCGGTGAGCCAGCCTTCGAAGCGCTGCTGCTCTTCGAGCACGATCGCCTCGGCCCGCAGGGTCTCGCGACGTCGTTCGTCGGCGTTGCGCTCCGCCACCCCCGAGAGATCGTCGAGGTCGAACAGATAGACGTCGTCGAGATGGTGCACGTCGGATGCCACGTTGCGGGGCACCCCGATATCGATCACGAACACGGGGCGGTGCCGTCGCACACGCAGCGCCCGGCTGAAGGCGGCCTTGTCGAGCACCGGCCCGTCGGCCGCGATGCACGAGAGCACGAGGTCGGAGCCCTCGAGGAGCGATCCGACGTCGGCGAGCGGATGGGCGCTGGCTTCGAATCGCTGCGCGAGGCCCTCGGCGCGGGCGAGGGTCCGGTTCGCCACCCGCATCCGCGCGAGGCCGGCGTCCTGGAGGGCCGAGGCGGCCGCTTCGATCATCTCCCCGGCGCCGATGAGCAAGGCCGTCTTGTCTCCGAGCTCCTCGAAGATCTGGCGCGCCAGCTCGACGGCCACCCGGGCCACCGACACCGGGCGCTCGGCGATTCCGGTCTCGCGGCGCACCCGCTTCGCCGTGCCGAACGCCCGCGAGAACAGTCGGTTCAGGATCATCCCGCAGCAGCCGTTCTCGGCCGACGCGCGATAGGCCTCCTTGAGCTGGCCGAGGATCTGGGGCTCACCGACGACCAGCGAGTCGACCGAGGCCGCCACCCGGAAGAGGTGCTGCACGGCGCGGGCGTCGCTGTAGAGGTAGCAGTGCTGTTCCGGGTCGAGTCCCGACAGGACGCCCTCCCCGAGCTCGTGCGCCAGGAAGCGGGCCAGACGCAGGCGCGCCGCCTCGGGTCGGCGGGTCGTGGCCACGATCTCGATGCGATTGCAGGTCGACACCAGCACCGCCTCGTCGATTTCGTCGTCCCCCACCAGCTTCACGAGGCGCGGGACCGCGGCCTCAGGGTCGGCGGCGAAGCGCTCGCGCACCTCGACGGGGGCGGTGCGGTGGTTCATGCCGAAGACCAGGATCCTCACGTGACCAGCCCCACGCCGATCACGGCAAAGACCAGGAAGGCGAAGCCACCGATCGCGCTCGCCGCGGCGTTGCGCGCGCTCTGGTGGGCCAGGAAACGGGCGCAGACCAGGGTGGCGTAGATCACCCAGGCGAGCGTGGTCCAGATCTGGTGGGCGGTGCCGGTCCAGACCCTTCCGCTCATGCCCTCGACCCAGATCATCCCGGTGACCACCCCGAGCGTCAGGAGCGGAAAGCCGATCGCGAGCGCCATCACGTTCACCCGGTCGAGGGTCTCGAGCGAGGGAAGCCGCCAGCGATCGCCAGACCCCTCGCGCGCCGCACCGAGTGCCGCGAGCCGCTTCCGCTTCAGATTGCGCGCCTCGCGCAGGAAGACCACGCCGGCGAGGCCGGCCACCCCGAGCAGGGCCAGGCCGGCGCTGGCCAGGATGACGTGTGCGTGGGGCCAGTGGCCGCTCGCGAACAGGCCCTGACCCGCGACGTGGGGCAGACGCAAGGCCGCGAAGAAGGCCCCCAGGAATCCCACCGGCGCCACCGCCGCGACGAGCGCGTCCCAGCGCGCGCGACGCAGGAACACCAGGAACGCCAGCATGCTGAGGCAGGTGATCAGGGACACCACCGCCGCGAAGTCGGTGAGCTGGGGAACCGGCTCGTGCCGGTGCAGGAAACCGAACGAGGTGAGGTGGAAGAAGGCCCCCGCTGCGAGCAGGCCCACCCCGATCCGGCGCGCTCGTGGTGTGGGGAGCGCGAGCCCTGCGGCTCCCGTCACACCGGCGGCCAGGTAGAGCCCCGCCGCGAGCTGATGTAGCGAAATCAACACTTCACGCCTCATCCGGAGCGTAGCTTCTTCATCTGTTCGGCGATCTTGTCGGCGTCATTGACCATCTCGAAGACGCGGAGGGACGGCTCTCCGAACAGGACGAAGCGGATCTCCTCGACGCTGGTGGGGCCAGCGAGATGGGCGCGCGCCTCCTCGAGCAGCACCTCGGCGCACCGCTGCAGCGAGAAGCCACCCACGCCCGCACCGATGGCCGGGACCGCCACCGAGCGACAGCCCCGCTCGCTGGCGAGTTCGAGGCTGCGTCGCACGGCTCGGCGCACGCTCGTCTCGTCGGCCCGTCCGCCGGGCGCCATCGACGCGGCATGGATCACGAAGCGCGCGGCCAGATCGCCCGCGCCCGTCATGGCGGCGTCACCCACCTCGATCGGCCCGAGCGCATCGCACTCGGCCTGGATGCTCGGCCCACCCCGATCGCGGATGGCGCCCGCCACCCCCGAGCCGAGCACCAGGTCGCAGTTCGCCGCGTTCACCACCGCGTCGACGTCCTCGAGGGTGATGTCGCCTTCGCGAATCGCGATGCGAGCCGCCAAGCGGCTAGCCCTCGCCCCGAGGGACGTCGCCGCTCCCGAAGAGCGCCTCCTCGACGAGCTGACACAGGACGTGGCCGATCGTGATGTGGCACTCCTGGATTCGCTGCGTGTCGTCCGACGGCACCACGATCGCGAGGTCGACGAGCGGGGCGAGCTTGCCGCCGCCGGCACCCGTGAGCCCGACGGTCGCCGCGCCGAGCTCGCGGGCTGTCTCGACCGCACGGATCACGTTGGCCGAGTTGCCGCTGGTCGAGATCGCCAGGGCCACGTCTCCGGGGCGGGCGTGCGCACGCACGAGACGCGCGAAGACCTGCTCGAAGCCGTAGTCGTTCGCGATCGCCGTGACCTCGGACGCATTGGTGGTGAGCGCGATGGCCGGCAGCGGGTCGCGCTCGCGGGCCAGGCGGCCGGTGAGCTCGGCGGCGATGTGCTGGGCATCGGCGGCCGAGCCGCCGTTGCCGAAGGTGAGCACCCGCGAGCCCTCGCGAAGGGCTTCGGCAACCCTGTCGGCGGCCGCCGACAGGGTTGCCGAGGACGAGTCGGCGAGCGCCGCGTGGAGGCGAGCGCTCTCACGTATCAGGTGTCCCGCCCGCCTCGCCCCGCCCACTCGAAAACCCTTTCATTCCATGGGGTTCGACCCGGCACGCACTCTAACCACGGGTGTCGGCCAGCGCCAGCAGAGGTTGCCGGCGAGCGCTTCGGAAGGCCCCGCGACGCCGGCGGCCCGGTTGGCTCCACCCACGATTCCTAGTATAGATCCGAGAGGGAACGAACCGGGAAACGCCTCTCCGGACAGTGAGGCCGGCGCCGGCGGAACGACCCGTAACGCCAGGTCGTCGACCGGCATCTTCCCGGTGACAGCACCCGACCAGCACCCAGCACCACCGACGTAGGCGGGACAGGAGACGAGTCATGACAGACAAGGGCCAGGTGACCGAGGTAGGCGATCAGGACTTCGACAGCGAGATCCTCCAGTCCGATGTTCCGGCGATCGTCGATTTCTGGGCGGAGTGGTGCGCGCCCTGTCGCGCCATCAGTCCGATCATCCAGGAGATCGCCTCGACCTACGGCGACCGCGTGAAGGTCGTGAAGCTCAACATCGACGACAATCCGAACACCCCAGCCAAGTTCGGAATCCGCGCGATCCCCACGGTCCTCGCATTCAAGAACGGCGAGGTCGTCGAGCAGCTCCAGGGCGCGCGTCCGAAGGCGAGCTTCGAGGAGATGGTGAACAAGCTCGTCTGAGCGCCCCAGCCCGACGCGGGCCGCCGACCGGGGCCTAGACGAGCTCCGCCTTGCGAACCCTCTCGCTCGCGCGTTCCGGCGTCCGGAAGACGCGGACCGGCCAGCGCCTCTGTCGCGCCATCCGGTACAGGAAGGGATCGGGGTTGGTGATCACCGGGTGGCCGACGAGCTCGAGCAGCGGGACATCGGTGATCGAGTCGCTGTAGAAGTAGCTCTTCGCCCAGTCGATCCCGAGGTCCTCGATGAACTGCTGCACCCAGTAGATCTTCCCCTCCTCGAAGCAGATGGGCTCGACCACCCGACCCGTGAACAGACCGTTCTCGACCTCGAGCCGGGTGTAGAGGATGTGGTCGACACCGAGACGCTCGGCCAGGGGCTTCACCACGAAGCGGGTCGATCCCGAGACGATGGCGACGACGTGGCCCCGCTCCTGGTGCCATCGGACGACCTCGACGGCCTCCGGATAGATCGTCTCGACCACGTGGGCCTCGAACCAGTGCCTCGCCTCCTCCTCGAGCTCGGCCTCGTTCTGGCCACGGAACTGAACCATCATTCCCTTGGTCCACGAGTCGATGTCGAGCACCCCGAACTTGTACTGCAGATAGGCACCGAGACCCTTCACCAGATCCCAACCCGTGAGCTCGCCGCGCTCGTAGCGGTACTTCATGTAGAGCGAGCCCGAGGTCTCGCAGATCAGGGTCTTGTCCATGTCGAAGAACGCCCCGACCCGGGGGCGGCGGTCGGCGGGAATGGGATCCGACATGGCT